>JAHELH010000398.1 GCA_024644285.1 Paracoccaceae bacterium
GTGATGAAGTGCTCGATGGAGCTGGGCGGCAACGCGCCCTTCATCGTGTTCAACGACGCCGATCTGGATGCGGCCGTCGAGGGCGCGATGATCTGCAAGTTCCGCAACAACGGCCAGACCTGCGTTTGCGCCAACCGCATCTACGTCCAGTCCGGGGTCTATGACGAGTTCGCGAAAAAGCTTGGGCAGGCGCTGGCCAAAAAGAAGGTCGGCGACGGGCTCGAGGCAGGCACCGATATCGGCCCGCTGATCGACAGCGGCGCGGTCGAGAAGGTGAAGGCGCATATCGCGGACGCCAAGAAAAAGGGCGGCAAGGTCGCCCATGGCGGCGGCGAGATGGACCTGGGCAAGCTGTTCTTCGAACCCACCATCGTCACCGGCGCAACGCAGGACATGGCCTTTGCCACCGAGGAAACCTTCGGCCCGCTCGCGCCGCTCTTCAAGTTCGAGACCGAGGAAGAGGCCATCGCCATGGCCAACGACACGATCTTCGGCCTGGCCAGCTATTTCTACGCCCGCGACTATGCGCTGATCACCCGGGTGCAGGAGGCGCTGGAATACGGCATCGTCGGGGTGAACACCGGCATCATCTCGACCGAGGTGGCGCCGTTCGGCGGCGTCAAGCAGTCCGGACTGGGCCGCGAAGGCAGCCGGCACGGCATCGACGACTACCTGGAGATGAAGTACATCTGCACCTCGGTCTGACCCACCGCTGGCGCCCGCCGCCGAGGCGGCGGGCGCCCTGGCCGCATCCGGCCGGGGGGCTCACGAGGAGACCCGCCGGACAGCCGGCGGCGCGCGGGCGTTGCCCTTCATCTGTCTAAATTTCTTGCCATATGGGCCGCTCGCCCCGCGGCGCGGTTAGCGTTCCGTTAACACCTTGGGCGCATGGTCGCCGCCGGGGGCGTCCTGCACGAGGGGTCTGCATGCACGCGCAAACATCTGGACGCATCCATCCGGACTATCCGTCCTGCCGGTACGGCGGCGCGCGGATCGCCTTTCGCGGGCCCGCCAAGCGGCTCAAGGGCGCCTATGTTACCTTCCTCGGCGGATCCGAAACCTACGGCCCCTACGTCGCGGCGCCGTTCCCGGAACTGGTCGAGTTGCAGACCGGGCTGACCTGCGTGAACCTTGGATGCCGCAACGGCGGGATCGATTCCTACCTGTCGGCGCCCAGCCTCATCGACCTGTGCAGCCTGGGCGCGGCGACGGTGATCGAGATCACCGGCGCGCAGAACATGTCGAACCGGTTCTACACCGTCGATCCGCGGTACAACGACCGCTTCATCCGCGCCTCCAAGCTGATGAAATCGATCTTCTACGACATCGATTTCGGCAAGATAAGGACCACCGGCCAGATGCTGTCGACTATCGCCCGGAACGCCGAGGACCGCATCGGATTTCTGAAGCGCGAAATCCAGACCGCATGGGTCGCCCGCATGCGGACGCTGATCCGCGCCATCGACGGGCCGACGGTGCTGCTTTGGGCCGCCGATCACGCGCCGTTTACCTCGGCAGACGGCGGCACGATCTGCCGGCCGCCGCTCTTCATCGACCGCGCCATGCTGGACGCGGTGATGGACGAGGCCGACCACCTTGTCGAGGCGGTGATCCCGCCGGGCGAGGCCGCCGCGGGCTTTGACACGATTCCGCCCGTCCCCGGCGATATCGGCGCTGCCGCCGGCACGTTGGGTCCGATTGCGCACCGGCGCATTGCCGCGGCGCTCAAGCCGGTACTGTCTGCCATGCTGGATCTCGACGATTCCGGCGAGTCGTCCAACATCTTCGCGATGTCGGCCTGAACCCGGCGGCAGCGCCGCCTTCGCGACGGCGCACGGGCTGGTCCCCCAAAGATGCCCGCAGCGGCCTTGCGCGAACTGAGATCGTCGCGGCCGATGGTTTGCGACGTGCAAAGACCATCGTCTGCGCGGCGGCCATTCAGTTTTTTTTCGCCGCGGCCAAGGATTGACCCCGGTGCCGCGTCCTACCCATTGTCATGCGCATGAAAACCGGCGACGAGGACCTGGCCCGCGCGGCCGCTGGCGGCGACCGCGACGCCTTTGCCGTGTTGCTGAAACGGCATTACGACGCGCTGTTCCGGGTCTGCTTTCGCCTGACCGGGCTGCGTGCCCAGGCCGAGGACCTGACCCAGGACATCTG
>JAHELH010000399.1 GCA_024644285.1 Paracoccaceae bacterium
AGGGCGACCTGTTCGTAGCCCTGCAGGACGTGCGCGACGGCCATGATTTCGTTCCGCAGGCGTTGGAGAAGGGCGCGGCGGCCGCGCTGGTGTCGCGGGTTCCCGAGGGCGTCGCTCCGGACGCGCCGCTGCTGATCGTCAAGGACGTTCTGGCGGCGCTGAACGCGCTGGGCCGCGCAGGACGGGCGCGTGCGCGGGCCCGGGTCATCGGTGTCACGGGGTCGGCGGGCAAGACCTCGACCAAGGAGATGCTGCGCACGGTGCTGGCGCGCCAGGGTAAGGTCCACGCCGCCGAGAAGAGCTACAACAACCACTGGGGCGTGCCGCTGACGCTAGCGCGGCTGCCGGCGGAGGCCGATTTCGCCGTGGTCGAAATCGGCATGAACCATCCCGGCGAGATCGGGCCACTGGCGCGGCTCGCCCGGCCGCACGTGGCGCTGATCACGACCATCGCCGCCGCTCACCTGGCGGCGTTCGACGATCTTGCCGGCATCGCGATAGAGAAATCCGCGATCTTCGAGGGTCTGGAGCCCGGCGGAACCGCGTTGGTGAACGCCGATCTCGATACCACCCCGCTGATGATCGACGCCGCGCGCGCCGCCGGCGCGCGGATCGAGACCTTCGGCCAGTCCGAAGACGCCGACCACCGGCTCGCCTCGGTCACGCTCAGCCGCGCCCGGACCGTGTGCCGCGCCGAGGTCGCGGGTACGGGCCTGATCTTCAAGCTCGCCACCGCGGGACGCCATTTTGCCCTCAACGCCGTCGCCACGCTGGCGACGGTCGGCGCCGTCGGCGCGGACCTGGCGCTGGCGGCGCAGGACCTGGTGCGCTGGCAGCCGCCGCAGGGGCGGGGCACCTTGGAGCGCCTTGGCCTCGATCCTGTCGAACCGCGGCTCGCCATAGACCTGATCGACGACGCGTTCAACGCCAATCCGGCTTCGATGGCCGCCGCGCTCGAAGTGCTCGCGGCGACCGCGCCGGTGCACGATGTGGGCCGCATCGGCAAGGGCCGCCGCATCGCGGTGCTGGGCGACATGCTGGAACTGGGGCGGGACGAGGCCCGCCTGCACGCCGCCATCGCCGATCTCCCGGCGATGGAAACCGTCGACCTGGTGCACTGCGCCGGGCCGCGGATGCGCCACCTCTACGACGCGCTGCCCGAGGACCGGCAGGGCCACTGGACCGAGACCGCCGCCGAACTGGCCGCCCGCGCCCACACGCTGATCGATGCAGGCGACGTTTTGCTGGTGAAGGGGTCGAAGGGCAGCAAAGTGTCCCTTGTCGTTGACGCGATCCGCAAATTGGGCCATCCGCTGCCAACCGAGACCGAGGACTATTCGTAATGCTCTATTGGCTGACCGCGTTTTCCGATGGCGGCGACGTCTTCAACCTGTTCCGCTACATCACCTTCCGGGCGGGGGGCGCGTTCTTCACGGCTCTGATCTTCGGCTTCCTGTTCGGCCCGCCGCTGATCAACCTGCTACGAAGGCGCCAGAAGTCCGGCCAGCCGATCCGCGACGACGGTCCCGAGGGGCACCTGCTGACCAAGGCCGGCACGCCGACGATGGGCGGGCTGTTGATCCTGTCGGCGCTGATCTTCTCGACGGTGCTCTGGGCGCGGACCGACAACCCGTATATCTGGATGGTGCTGTTCGTGACCGTTGGCTTCGGGCTGGTGGGCTTTGCGGACGATTACGCCAAGGTCTCGAAGAACCACCACAAGGGCGTCTCGGGCAAGGTCAGGATGGCGATCGGCATCCTGATCGCGGCGATCGCGGCCTGGTGGGCGGCGGCGGTGCACCCGGAAGAGCTCAGCTATCAGCTGGCGCTGCCGGTGTTCAAGGACGTGCTTCTGAACATGGGCTGGTTCTTCATCCCGTTCGGCGTGCTGGTGATCGTCGGCGCGGCCAACGCGGTGAACCTGACCGACGGGCTGGACGGGCTGGCGATCATGCCGGCGATGATCGCGGCGGGCACGCTGGGGGTGATCGCCTACGCCGTGGGGCGGGTCGACTTCTCCCAGTATCTCGACGTCCACTACGTGCCCGGGACGGGGGAGATCCTGATCTTCACCGCGGCGCTGATCGGGGGCGGGCTGGGGTTTCTGTGGTACAACGCGCCGCCGGCGGCGGTGTTCATGGGGGACACCGGGTCGCTGGC
>JAHELH010000400.1 GCA_024644285.1 Paracoccaceae bacterium
GACAGCGCCCCGCATGTCGACGTGCTGAAAGAGGCCGCCTGCGGCTGCGCCGGCTGCTTCACCGCGACCAACACCCTGTCGGTCCTGGCCGAGGTCTTCGAGCAGGAGGGCGCGCTCGACCGGCTGGAGGCGTTCGCGTCGCTGAACGGCCCGGCCTTCTACCGGCTGCCTGCCAACGAGGACACCATCACGCTGACAAGGGGCGACCCCGTGTCCTATCCCGCCAAGATTGACACCGGCGATGGGCCGGTCACCGTGTTCGACCCCGGCTTTCCGCTACATTGGCAGGTCCAGGATTGAGCGTCGCGCCAGACACCTTCATGCCTCCGGCGGAGGTATTTCGGAGCCAAAGATGAGACATCCCCGATGATCCCCAGTTCGTTCCCGCCGAAAGAGGAAATCGCCCGACTTTCCGCCCGCATGCTGCTGGAAATCGAGGCGGTGCATTTCAATGCGGAGAAACCCTATATCTACGCCTCCGGCCTGCCCGGCCCGACCTATATCGATTGCCGAAAGCTGATCTCCTTCCCGCGCATCCGGGCCACGCTGATGGACTTTCTGACCGTCACGGTGATGCGCGACGCGGGCTTCGAGGCGTTCGACAACGTCGCCGGGGGCGAGACCGCGGGCATTCCCTTCGCCGCGCTGGTGGCCGAGCGGCTGGCGCTGCCGATGACCTATGTGCGGAAAAAGCCCAAGGGCTACGGCCGCAACGCCCGGATCGAGGGCGCGATGGCGGAGGGACAGCGGGTGCTGCTGGTCGAGGACCTGACCACCGACGGCGGCTCGAAACTGAGCTTCGTGGACGCGATCCGCGAAACCGGAGCCACCTGCGGCCATACAGCCGTGATCTTCTACTACGGCATCTTTCCCGAAACCGAGAAGACGCTGGGCGATCACGGAATTGCGCTGCACTACCTCTGCACCTGGTGGGACGTGTTGGCCGAGGCGCGCAAGCAGCAGAGCTTCGACGAGGCTACCCTGGCCGAGGTCGAGGCCTTCCTGACCAATCCCCGCGTCTGGCAGGAGGCGCGAAAATAGTTCTCCACCGCGCTGGGGACGAATTGTGAACGACTCAGTCCTGCTCGGTTGCCGGCATTCTAGTGATGGATGGTGTTTGCCGGTCGGCCGCAAGATGTGGTAGGCTTATCGACAAGCCGAATTCATCAACCGGGTTCCCCGGGGACTTATCCCCAGAGATATTGGAGGTTTACGTCGTGCGACTTGCCCGCCTATGGAGACACCCCAAGAGCCGGGGAGCAGAATGAACGAGATCGCGACGATCAAGCCGGAGGCGGCGGCTTCCGAGGATGGTGTTTTGCCGCACAACATCGAGGCTGAACAGCAGCTTCTGGGCGCGATCCTGACCAACAACGACATCTACGACCGCATCGCCTCGACCGTCACCGCCGAGCATTTCTACGACCCTGTCCATGCACGGATCTTCGAGGTCGCCGCCAGTCGCATCGCCAAGAACGCGCTTGCCTCGCCGGTGACGCTGAAGGCCTTTCTCGAAGACGACGAGGGGCTGAAGGAACTGGGCGGCCCGGCCTATCTGGCGCGGCTTGCCGGCGCGGCGATTTCCGGCTTCGCCGCACGCGACTACGCGCAGATGATCTACGACCTCGCCATCCGGCGGGAGCTGATCCGCCTGGGCGAGGACATCTCGGCCAAGGCGCAGCACATGGACGTCGCCAGCGAGCCCGCCGACCAGATCGTCGAGGCGGAGCAGGCGCTCTACCAGCTGGGCGAGGCCGGCAGGACAGATACCGGGTTCCAGTCCTTCCTGCGGGCGGTGACGGACGCGGTGAACGTCGCCAATGCCGCCTACCAGCGGGATGGCGGGCTGGCGGGGATATCCACCGCGCTCACCGATCTCGACAAGAAGCTGGGCGGCCTGCACCGGTCGGATCTTCTGATCCTCGCGGGCCGTCCCTCGATGGGCAAGACGTCGCTTGCCACCAACATCGCATTCAACATCGCCCGCGCCTACAAGCGCGGCAAGCTGCCGGATGACAGCGAAGGCGCCGTCAATGGCGGCGTCGTGGGATTTTTCAGTCTGGAGATGAGTGCCGAGCAGCTCGCCGCCCGGATTCTGTCAGAGGCATCCGAAGTGCCCAGCGAACAGATCCGGCGCGGCGATATGACGGAAGGAG
>JAHELH010000401.1 GCA_024644285.1 Paracoccaceae bacterium
GCGCCGCCGCCCAAGGTCGCGCCTCCTCCGGGCTACAAGCCGGTCTGGGAAGACGACCGGCTGAACCCGTACCGCGGCGTGCGCACCGCCGCCGGCTCGCATCAGAGCGCCTTGGTCTGGACCAACACCCTGCCGCGCCGCCTGATCGGCCGGCCCACCGGCGACGAGGTGACGACCACCGCGCGTGTCTCGACCAAGGCCGTGCCGCCGGCGCGCGCCACCGCCGCCCCCCGCGTCGCGGTCACGCCGGGCCACCGCTTCGTTCAGGTCGGCACCTTCGGGGTTCCGTCGAACGCCCAGAACACCGCCGCGCGCCTGCAGCAGATGGGCCTTCCGGTGCGCATCGGCAGCTACACGAAGTCCGGCAAGACCTACCGTGTCGTGCTGGCCGGGCCGTTCGCCAGCCCCGGCAAACTGGCCGGCGGCCTGAACGCGGTACGCCGCGCCGGGTTCTCGGACGCCTTCACCCGGAAATAGGCCCGCGCAGCTCAGGCCAGGCGCCTTATTCTCCGCAGATTCCCTGCAGGCTGACCCACTGGCCGTCGCTCAGCAGCGGCTGCGCGCCCGGGCCGGGATCGGCCTCGATCAGCGCCAGCGTGGTCTCGCCGGAAATGTCCCGGGCATAGGCATAGGGGGTCGAGGCGACGCCCGCCTCGGCAAAGCGCGCCAGAAGGCGGTCGTCGGGGACCGGCGCGGCGGGCTCGGCCAGCAGCCGCTCGGCGTGGTGCTCCAGCACTGCGTCCTCGACATCGCCCGTGGTCAGCAGGCGGAAGGCGGCAGGAAAGCCGCCAGTGCGCAGCAGATCCTCGACCGGGTCGACCGCCGCGGCGCGCTCCAGTTCCGCCAGGACATAGCCCGCCACGACAGCCGCATCCTCGTGATCCTCGACCAGCGTGCGGTTCAGCAGGATCAGCCCGCCGGGCAAGTGCCGCGAGGCGGGGATGCCGCTGGACAGAATGACCAGCGCGCCGGGGCTGGACGGGAACAACCGTGCCTTCAGCCGCTCCAGCGCGTTGCGCCCGTTGACGGTGGTGCAAGGCGTGCCCGCCACCCGGCGGATATCGGTCAGCAGGCGCGCGCCCAGCTCGGCCCGCTTGGCCTGCGGCACCACGCTGGCGGCATGGCGGATCAGCGCGTCTGGCAGCCAGAACACCGCCCCCGCCAGCACCGCCGCCAGACCGCCCGCCAGCAGCGCCAGCCGAAGCCGCCCGGGCCGCGGCCGGCGGCGCTGGATCGACCGCTGCACCCGGTTGATGGCGTCGATCATCACCTCATCTTCGATCTCGAGCTCTTCGGGGGCGTCCGCGCCGGGCGTGTAGAGCGCCGGCCGCTCGCCGGGATTGACCCGGCTGACCGCGGCCAGCGACCAATGCGCCAGCATCCGGTCGGCGCTGTCATGGATCATCAGGGTGGCGTCGCCGATCGAGACGAAAACGTCGCGCCGCTGCGCGTCCGGTTCGGGCCGCCAGACGGCGGTGCATTCCAGTCTCTCGTACTCGGATAGCGCCGTCATGGATTGGGACGGGCCCTGCTGCTCGGAGGTTTTTCTGCCGTCACATTATCCGAGCCCGGACGCCCCGGCAATCGCGCAGGCTGCGCCGCAACCATGCCGCGAACGCGGACCGTTCAAAGCTGCTTGGCCAGCTTCCGCAGCTCGAATTTCTGGATTTTCCCCGTCGAGGTCTTGGGCAATTCCTGGAACACCACCTTCTTCGGCGTCTTGAACCCCGCCAGCTTCGAGCGGGCAAAGGCGATCAGCTCTTCCTCGGTCGCCTCGCCGCCCTCGACCAGTTCGACGAAGGCGCAGGGCACCTCGCCCCACTTCTCGTCCTCCTTGGCCACCACTGCGCAGAGCGACACCGCCGGGTGGTCCATCAGCGCGCCCTCGACCTCGACGGAAGAGACGTTCTCGCCGCCCGAGATGATGATGTCCTTGGCGCGGTCGGCGATCTTGATGTAGCCGTCCGGATGCTGCACCGCGATGTCGCCGGAATGGAACCAGCCACCGGCGAAGTCCTTGGCCGTGGCCTCGGGGTTCTTCAGATACCCCTTCATCACCGGGTTGCCGCGGATCATCACCTCGCCCTGGGCGGTGCTGTTCATCGGCACCTGCTCCATCGTCTCGGGATCCAGCACCGTGATCGCCTCCATCAT
>JAHELH010000402.1 GCA_024644285.1 Paracoccaceae bacterium
TGACGGCCCAGGTCTGGATGGCGTTGTTGTGATAGATCGAGTTCAGCCCGCGCACCTCGCGCAGCTGATCCTTGGTCGGCTGCACGTAACCAGTGGAATCGTGCGCCCGGCTTTGCAGCAACAACGGCGAGCCGTCCCAGTCGAACTCGTAGTAGAACCGGTGCATCGACTTCTCGAAGCTCGGGCCGGACATCCGCGCCCGGTGCCAGTTCATGCCGCCGTCGATGGTGACGTCGACCCGCGGGATGGTGCCGCGTCCCGACCACGCGACACCGGTCAGGACAGTCGGGCCGGGACCGTGCAGGATCGGCGCCTGCGGGCTGGGATTGGTGATGACCGATTTGGCGTCCATCTCCCAGGTGAACCGGCGCGCCCGGCCATTCTCCAGCAGGTCGGTGTACTTGGACGTTTCTTCACGGTGATGCCAGGGCTCGTCGCCAACCTCGATCCGGCGCAGCCATTTGATCCACATGTTGCCTTCCCAGCCCGGCACGACCAGCCGCAACGGATAACCCTGCTCGGGGCGCAGCGCCTCGCCGTTCATCTTCCAGGCGATCAAGCAATCGTCCAGCGCCTTCTCGATCGGGATCGAGCGGGTCATGGCCGAGGCGTCGGCGCCCTCGGGCAGGATCCACTTGGCTGAAGTCTTCACGCCCGCGGCGTCCAGCACGTAGCGCAGCGGCACGCCGGTATACATCACGTTGTGGATCATGCCGTGGGTGAACTGGCAGCCGTTAAGCTGCGCGCCGCGCCACTCCATCCCGGAATTCGCGGCGCATTCGAGGAAATAGACCCGGTTTTCGCGCGGAAACCGCATCAGGTCCTGCATGGTGAAGACGAGCGGCGTGTCCACCAGCCCGTTGATCATCAGGCGGTGCCTGGCGGGATCGATCTCGGCGATGCCGGCGTGATGGCGTTCGAAGCACAGCCCGTTGGGCGTGATGATGCCGTCGAGTTCATGCAGCGGCGTGAAGTTGACCGAGGAGATGGGATCGGCGGTCAGCCACTCGACGTTGCGCCGCTTCACATGTGCTTCGTATTCCGACGGAAAGCCATAGGGCCGCGCATCGACGCCGTTGCCCAGGAACTGGTTCCATTCCTGCAATTCGGTGATCGCCGGATCGCCCGCCTGCGCGCGCGCCGCGCGCGCGGCCAGGGCTGCGCCGCCGGTGGCGGCCGCGGCGGTCAGGAATCCGCGGCGAGAGGTGAGCGGGCCTTTGGGGGTGTTGGACATTCAGCTTCCTCCAGATAGTCGGCGGTTAGCCGGTGATGACCTTGATGCTCGTGTTGGCTTCGATTGGAACGGTGCCAAGTTGGCGGATATGCGCCTCGACCACGTCCCAGATCGGCGGTCCTTCGGTGCTTTCGTTGACGCTGGCCCAGCCCGCGACCACGTAGGATCTTGCCGGATCGATCGGCTCGCCGGTCGCCAGCAGGGTCATGTCGAGGATGCGGCTGCCCTGTGGCTTGGTGATATCGATGGTGTAGCCCATGCCGCCGACGCGGACCATGTCGCCGCCCTGCTGGTAATAGGGGTCGGGGTTGAACAGGTTGTCGGCCACGTCTTCCATAACCACCTTCAGGAACTCGCCGGTCATCTCGGTGCGATAGGCGTTGGGATAGGTCATCGAGGTCACGTTCCAGATGTCCTCGCGGGTGATCTGCTGTCCCGGCAGGATCGACGGACCCCAGCGCACGCCGGGCGACAGCGCGATCTCGGCATCACGTTGCGCCAGCAGCGCGTTGCAGATCAGGTCGTCCCAGGTGCCGTTGAAATTGCCGCGCCGGTAGAGAAGATCCTCGCTGGTGCCGATGACCTCCTGCAAATTGGCCTGGTAGGGCGCGCGGTCCGCGTCGATCTGCGCCGCCATATCGGCATCCGCCTCGATCACGTCCGAGAAGATCGGGATCAGCTTATGACGGAACCCCATCATGCGGCCGTTTTGTACGTCGAGGTCGATGCGGCTGACGAATTTGCCATTCGAGCCGGACGCGACCAGCAGCGTCTCGCCCACCAGCAGGGGTTCGGGCAGGGCGTCGTGGGTGTGGCCCGACAGGATGATGTCGATGCCGCTGACCACCTGCGCCATCTTGCGGTCAACATCGAAGCCGTTGTGGCTGAGACAGACCACCAGATCCGCGCCCTGGGCACG
>JAHELH010000098.1 GCA_024644285.1 Paracoccaceae bacterium
ACCCGGGTGATCTCGTCGCCGGTCAGCGTCTCGTATTCCAGAAGGCCCTGGGCCAGCCGGTGCAGATCCTCCATCTTCTCGGTCAGGATGCGCTTGGCGGTCTCGTAGCCCTCGTCGATGATCTCCTTGACCTTGCGGTCGATCAGCTTCTGCGTCTCAGGGCTGATCTGCGCGCCGCTCTGGTAGGGACCGAGGAAGCTTTGCTGCTCGTTGGCATAGTCGACATGGCCCAGTTCTTCGGCAAAGCCGAACTGGGTCACCATGGCGCGGGCGATCTTCGACACCTGCTGGATGTCGCTGGCCGCGCCGGAGGTCACGTTCTCCTTGCCGAAGATCAGCTCCTCGGCCACCTTGCCGCCCATCGCCATGGCGATCTTGGACTTGTACTTGGTCAGCGTCACGCTGAGCTGGTCGCGCTCGGGCAGCGACAGCACGAGGCCCAGCGCGCGGCCGCGCGGGATGATCGTCGCCTTGTGGATCGGATCGTGCTGCGGGACGTTGAGGCCGACGATGGCGTGACCGGCCTCGTGATAGGCGGTCAGCTTTTTCTCGTCCTCGGACATCACCATGGACCGGCGCTCGGCGCCCATCATCACCTTGTCCTTGGCGTTCTCGAAATCCTCCATCGTGACGAACCGGCGGCCGATGCGCGCGGCGGCCAGCGCCGACTCGTTCACCAGGTTGGCGAGATCGGCGCCAGAAAATCCGGGCGTGCCGCGCGCGATGATGCGCAGATCGACATCGGGGCCCAGCGGCACCTTGCGGGCGTGGACGCCGAGGATCTTCTCGCGGCCCTTGATGTCGGGGTTCGGCACCTGCACCTGCCGGTCGAAGCGGCCGGGGCGCAGCAGCGCCGGGTCCAGAACGTCGGGCCGGTTGGTGGCGGCCACGATAATGATGCCCTCGTTGGCCTCAAAGCCGTCCATTTCGACCAGCAGCTGGTTCAGCGTCTGTTCGCGCTCGTCGTTGCCGCCGCCATAGCCGACGCCGCGCGACCGGCCGACCGCGTCGATCTCGTCGATGAAGACGATGCAGGGCGCGTTCTTCTTGGCCTGCTCGAACATGTCGCGCACCCGGCTGGCACCGACGCCGACGAACATCTCGACGAAGTCCGAGCCGGAGATGGTGAAGAACGGCACGCCGGCCTCGCCGGCGATGGCGCGCGCCAGCAGAGTCTTACCGGTGCCCGGCGGGCCGACCAGCAGCGCGCCTTTCGGGATCTTGCCGCCGAGGCGCGAAAACTTCTGCGGATTGCGCAGGAACTCGACGATCTCTTCCAGTTCTTCCTTGGCCTCGTCGATGCCGGCCACGTCGTCGAAGGTGACGCGCCCGTGCTTCTCGGTCAGCAGCTTGGCGCGCGATTTGCCAAAGCCCATCGCACCGCCGCGGCCGCCGCCCTGCATCCGGTTCATGAAGTAGATCCAGACGCCGATCAGGATCAGGAACGGCAGGAAGGTCATCAGCACTGTGGTGAAACCCGACTGCTCCTGCGGCTCGGCGCGGACGGCAACGTCGTTCGCGATCAGCTGCTCGGTGATGTCGGTGCCTTCGGGCCGGATCGTCACGTAATCCTGGCCGTCCTTGCCGCGGAACAGGATGCGCTCGCCATCCAGCGTCACGCTGGTCACTTCGCGGCTTTCCACCCGGTCCACGAATTCCGAATAGCTGATCGAGCGCGACGACATCGTCGACTGCCCGCCGCTGAACAGGTTGAAAAGTGCGAGGATCAGCAGGAACAGCACGACCCAGAAGGCGATGTTTCTCGCGTTGCCCAATGAAATCTCCCTTTCCGGACAGGCCCGCACCGGCGCCGCGAACCGCTAGTCTAAGATAATCCTTAGGCCCGATTGTTCAATGCGTGACAAGGGCATTGGGGAAATCGGCGCCGCTTTGCGCCAATTCGGCGCACCAACCGGCGCCGAATTCGGCAATTGGCGCCGAAATCAGAGTGCCGCCGCGCCACACGGCGGGAGAGGCCAGCAGCGAGGCGCGCGGCAGGCCGGCGTCGCGCCAGCCGGGGCATTCGGCCAGCCCCGCCTCGCCCAGCGCACCGATCCGCAGGCCCGGACCGCCAGGGCCGGTCAGCCTCCAGCGCCCGTCCCACAGCGCATCGGTCGCGACGTGCGGGGCGCGGGCGGCGGCCTCGGGCTCGCGGGCGACCCGCAGCCGGGCGGGCTCGGAGGTGACGAGACAGCCGTGCAGCGTTGACGCGGTGCGTGGCCGGTCCGGGCCCAGCAGCGCCAGGACCGGCGCGGCGCGGGGCGGGTAATCGGCGCCCGAGACCCAGCGCAGCGCCGCGTTCAGGATCCGGCGGGCGAAATCCTCGGGCAACGCGCCGAAGGCCGCCGCGTCGATCAGCAGGTCGCCCCGGTCCTCCTGGACATGCTCTGCCGCCCAGCCGGCCAGATGCGCCTCGATGGCGTCGCGGGTGCCGCGCAGGTTGTCGAGGCTGCGGCCCAGTGCCTCGGCGTCGATCCCCAGCGGCGCCAGCGCCGCCAGGACGGCGCGCGCCCGCACCCGGTCGAACCGGGTGTCCTTGTTCGAGGGGTCGTCGATCCAACCGATGTCGCGTCGCTTCAGCCAGGCCTGCAGGTCGGCGCGTGCGGCCTGCAAGAGCGGCCGGTGAAAGCGCACCGCACCGCGGCTGAAGGCCGGGCGCATGCCCGATAGCCCGTCCAGCCCCGCCCCGCGCGCCAGCCCCATGAGCATCGTCTCGGCCTGGTCGTCGCGGGTATGGCCCAGGGCCACGTCGCCGAAGCCCCGCGCCCCGGCCCAGTCCGCCAGCAGCCGGTACCGCGCGCGGCGCGCCTGGTCCTGCAGGTTGCCGGTGCCGTCCCAGCCGGTCCAGTCCAGCCGGTCATGCGGGATGCCGAGCCCGGCGCAGATCTCCGCGACGCGCTCGGCCTCGGCTGCCGATCCGGCGCGCAATCCGTGATCCACCGTGGCGGCGCGCAGACCTCGATGACCCGCCGCGTGCAGCAGGTGCAACAGCGCCAGGCTGTCGCTGCCGCCCGACACCGCGACACCGAGTTGCCCGAGCCGCAAGAGTGGCGCGACGGCGTCAATCAGATTGTCGGGGGATGTCACGGACAGGCGAGCCGCGCCCGCTCCTGTTCCGCCAGCGCCACCTGGGCCGATCCCGGGAACCGCATCCCGACCTCGGACAAGGTCACGCAGGCCTCGGATGTCTGACCCAGCTTGCCCAGCGCGGTGCCCAGGCCCACCAGCGCCTCTGCCGCCAGCGGACCGTCCGGCGCGCCGGAAAAGCTTTGCAGATAGGCGCGCGCCGCGCGCGAGGTCTCTCCCAGCCCGGCCAGCGCCTGGCCACGATAGTAGTGCGCCTGGCTGGTCAGCGGTCCGCCGGAATAGGTCTCGGTAAAGGACGCAAAGAGGTCGACGGCGCCTTGAAAGTCACCGCTGTCGAGCGCCGCCTTCGCCCGGTCGAAGTCCGCCTGCTCGCCGACGGCAAGCTGCGCCCCCCCGCTGGGTTCAACCGGCGGCAGCGCCGCCGTCACCACCGATTCGCCGCCAAGCGGCGGGGTCTGGCCCAGCGCGCCGATATCGCAGCCCTGTTCCAGCTCGCACAACCGGAATTCCAGGTCGCCGACACGGTTGGTGCCGTCCGTCACCACCTTGTTGATGCGGTTCTCCAGCTCTTCTGTCCTGGCGGTCAGCCGCGCCAGTTCCGCCTCGATCAGGTCGACGCGCTGCAGCGTGTCGCCGCCGACGGCGACCTGCGGACTGCCCGTGGTCGACAATTCGCGCTTCAGCCGCTGCAACTCGACGAACAGCACCGATAGTTCCTGCCGGATATCGGCAAGAGTCTGGTCCTGCGCGCGCGCCGGTAGGACCGCCGCCGACGACAGTGCAAGTGACAGGGCCAGACAGAGAATACGCATTGCAGTCATCGCCCCAGCCTAGCTGGACAGCCCTGCATTCAGGACCGTTACCGCGCGACGGTTCTTGGCATAGCAGGACTCGTCCGAGCAGATCTCGATGGGCCGCTCCTTGCCATAGGGGATCGTCTTGATCCGCGCCGCCGAAACGCCGCGCGCGACCAGGTATTGCTGCACCGCGCTGGCGCGCTTGGCCGACAGGGCAAGGTTGTATTCGCGGGTTCCCTGCTCATCGGCATGGCCCTCGACGAGGATGTTGTAGCTCTGGTTGTCCAGCAGCCAGTTCGCCTGTCCGTCCAGCGTCGTGCGCGCGGTCGGGCTGAGCGTGGATTGATCCACGGCGAAGAGCACCCGGTCGCCGACCGTCTGGCTGAAATAGGCGGGCGAACTGGGATCCGCGCTCGGCGGAACATTGCCGAGGCCCTGCTGGTTGTTCAGGTCGACCGTGTTTCCGGCGTCGTTGAACCTGTCAGGATTGGCGCAGGCGGTAAGGCCTAGCACTGCGGCCAGGCAGAGAAAGCGGCTGATTGTCGTCATGGAGCGGTGCCTCTCGGGTCTTTGTTGCTCGATTGGCCGCAGATTAACAGGTCGGCGGCCGCTTGGGAACGCCTTGTCAGGGTTGCAGCGGCGACCACGCCGGATCGGACGCGCCGGTCTCGGTGGGCACCCGGCGCAGGTTCCGGCCGGTGATGTCGACGGTGTAAAGCGCGGTGGTGCCGGTCGCTCCCTGGCTTTCGCGGGTGAACATGATGACGCGGCCATTGGGCGACCAGGTCGGCCCCTCGTCGAGGAAGCTGGCGGTCAGGAGACGCTCCTCGGAGCCATCGGTGCGCATCACGCCGATATGGAAGCGGCCGGCATTCTGCTTGGTGAACGCGATCAGGTCGCCGCGCGGCGACCAGACCGGCGTGCCGTAGCGCCCCGGGCCGAAACTGATCCGCGTCGCCTCGCCGCCATTGGCCGGCATCACGTAGAGTTGCTGGGTACCGGACCGGTCGCTCTCGAACACGATCTGGCTGCCGTCGGGGGAATAGCTGGGCGCGGTCTCGATCGATGGTGTCGAGGTCAGACGCGTCGACGGGCCGCCCGCGATCGGCATCACGTAGATGTCGGTATTGCCGCCCTGGCTGAGCGAGAACACGACGCGCAGGCCGTCAGGCGAGAACCGCGGCGCGAAGGTCAGCGTGCCGGGCTGCTCGGCCAGCGACCGGCGGCCGGCGGTGGCCACGTCAAGCACGTAGATCTGAGGAAAGCCGGTCTCGTAGGAGGTAAAGAGTACCCGGTCGCCGGTGGGCGAGAACCGCGGCGCCAGCACGATGGCCGAACTGTCGGTGAGAAACTGCACGCCCGCCCCGTCGTAATCCATGATCGCCAGCCGCTTGCGTCGCGCGTTCTTCGGGCCGGTCTCGGAGACGAAAACCACTCGGCTGTCGAAATAGGGCTGCTCGCCGGTGATCCGTGAATAGACCGCGTCGGCCACCTTGTGGCCCATTCGCCGCCATGCCGCGGTGGTGCCGGCGAATTGCAGCCCCTCGCCCAGCGGCGCTTCGGAAAACACGTCGAACAGGCGGAACTTGACCGTCACCCGGTCGCCCTGCACCGACACCGCCCCGGTGATCAGCGCCTGGGCGTTGATCGCCTTCCAGTCGGAATACTGGATCGGGCTGGCAAAGCTGGTGAGGTTCGAGATGAACGCGTCGGGCGGGATCTCGCGGAACAGGCCGGTATTGACCAGGTCGGCGGCCACCAGGTTGCTGATGTCGCGCGCCATCTGCTCGGCGCCGGCATTCTCGGGGATGAATTGCGGGATGGCGAAGGGCAGCGGCTCGATCACGCCCTCGGTGATCTCGATGCGCAACGGCCCCGGGCTTTGCGCCGCCACGGGGGCGGCGGCGGCGGCCAGGGTCAGGCACAGGATCAGGGAAAAAAACTGTCTCATTTGATCCGCATATTCTCCGGGTTGAAGGTTATTTCAATGTTCTGCCACTGGCCATACTTCTCGGCCGGCAGGTCGAAGCCGTTGGCGCCGCAGCGGATGATCGCTCGCCGCGCCGCCTCGAAGGCCTGCCGCGCGGCCTCGGTCGAGCCACCCGAGTGGTCGAGCATCCGGATCGAGCCGGTCTCGGGCCGTCCGTCCTGCGCCATCGTCACCGCCACGACCACCGTGGTGGCCAGCGCATCCGTCGAGAGCGAGCCCACGTTCCAGCAACGCTGCACCGCGATCCGCAGCGCGTCCTTTTCGCCCGAGGTCAGCGGCGGACCTGTGGGTACGGAAGGCGCCGGCACGGGTGCCGGCGTCTCCAGCGCATCCGCCACGGCCCCGGCAACCGCGTCGGCCAACGGGTCGGGCTGCGGCGCGGGTGCGGGCGCGGGTGTTTCCGCCCGGCGCACCGGGCGCGGCGGCCGCGCGGCGGGGCGCGGCGAGGCCGTGGGCGCGGCGCTGGCGGGCTCTTCCGCCTCGGTAACGATCTCGGTCGTCGCCTCTTCCGGCGCGGCCGGCGGTTCCTCTTCGGCGCGCACGTCGGTCTCGGCGTCGGGCGAAATACGCGGCACCGGGGTGTCGGCGATCTCGGGCGTCTCGGGGGCCTCCGGCACCGGCAGCGGCGCCACCCGCGGCGCGTGCCGCGGTGTCGGCGTGTCGCTGGGCGTTGTCACCTCGGGCACCTCGGTTTGCGGCGGCGGCACCAGTACGGCGACCTCGTCGTTGACCTCGCTGGGCTCGGGCGCGGGCGCGTCAGGCACCGCCGGCGTCGGGTCCGGCTCGTCCGGCGCCTCGGCCTCGGGCTGTGCGACCTGCGGCGGGGCTTCCGCCTGGGCCGGCGGCTCGGGCGGCGCCTCGGCCTCGGGTATGACGGGCGTCGCGACGTCGGTCACCGGCTGCGGCACCGATTGCGGCGCGGAAAGCGCGGCGAACTCTTCGGCCGAGATCAGCGACACGTCCGCCGCCTGTGGCATCTCGGGCAGCCGGCTGGAGGCGAAGAAGCCGCCAAACAGCACCCAGAGGATCAGCGCCATGTGGCCGATGCCCGAGATATACTGGCCGGTGTTCACGCCGCTGGCCTCAGCCGTCCGAGCCGTCCAGCGTCGGACCGCCGGTATCGGTGACCAGCCCGATATTGCGGAAGCCCCCCGCGTTCAGCGCGCCCATCACCTGCACGACACGTTCGTAGGGGATTGCCCCGTCGGCGCGCAGGAACACCTTGTCGCTGGTGCGCTCGGCGGCGATGGCGCGCAGCTTGGGCAGCAGTTCCGACGCCGCGGTCTCGGTCCTTTGCAACAGGATCGTGCCGTCGGCGGTCAGCGTCACCGTCAGCGGTTCCTCCTGCTCCACCGGCAGCGCCTCGGCCGCGGTCTCGGGCAGTTGCACCGGCACGCCCACGGTCAGAAGCGGCGCCGCAACCATGAAGATGATCAGCAAGACCAGCATCACGTCCACGAAGGGCGTGACGTTGATCTCGGACATCGAGCGGTACTTGCCGCGTCGCCGCCGGTCGCGGCCGCGCCTCTGCGCGCCGCCCGAGCCCTTGATGACCCCCGCGCCCATCTCAGCTGTCCAGCTGGCGGCTGAGGATGGTGGCGAACTCGTCGGCAAAAGCCTCGTATCCGGCGATGATCTCGTCGCTGTCGGCGCTGAGCTTGTTGTAGAAGATCACCGCCGGGATCGCCGCCAAAAGGCCCAGGCCGGTCGCCATCAGCGCCTCGGCGATGCCCGGGGCGACGACGGCGAGGTTGGTCGATTGCTGCTGGGCGATCTCGATGAAGCTGTTCATGATCCCCCAGACGGTGCCGAAAAGCCCGATGAACGGCGCGGTCGAGCCGACCGAGGCCAGGAAGGCCAGGCCGCGGTTCAGCCCCTCGGCCTCCTTGTTGATCGCCACGTCCATCGATCGGTCGATGCGCGCCTGTGCGCCGGCGATCAGGCGGCCGTCGTCGCGGTGGCTTCGGCGCCATTCCAGCATGCCGGCCTGAAACACCCGCTCGGGCGAGGCGCTCGGTTCCGGCCCGATCTTGTCATACAGCTCGTCCAGCGGCTCGCCCGACCAGAAGGCCGTGTCGAACCGCGCCGCCTCGGCACGTTTCTTGCGGTAGACGATCAGTTTCTGGATGATGATCGACCAGGACCAGAACGAGGCGACGATCAGCAGGATCATCACCAGCTTGACGGTCAGCGTGGCGCGCCAGAACAGCGCCAGAAAGGAAAAGTCGATCTCGCGGGCGAGGCCCAGGGCTTCGGTTTCCATGAACTCTGCTCATACCTGTGGGGGCCGTGTCTCGGCACGGCCTTCATTGCGGGCGCTTCTACCGCAGATTCGGGTGCTTGGCCAACGAAACTGCGCGTGAACG
>JAHELH010000099.1 GCA_024644285.1 Paracoccaceae bacterium
TTCGTCAACGGTCTGGCCATCGTGATCTTCCTCGCGCAGCTCAGCCAGTTCAAGGTACCGGGCACGGCAGAGGCCTCGGGCCACGGCATGGGCGGCGGCGAATGGCTGTCGGGCTGGCCCTTGGCGCTGATGCTGGGGCTGGTGGGGCTGACCATGCTGATCATCTGGCTCTTGCCCAAGGTGACGACCGCCGTGCCGGCGCCGCTGGCGGGCATCTTCATCGTGGCGGTGATCGTGATCGGCTTCGGCATCAACGTGCCGCGGGTGGGCGATCTGGCCTCGATCGAGGGCGGGCTGCCGGCGTTCCACGTGCCGATGGTGCCGCTGAATTTCGAGACGCTGGAAATCATCATCCCGTATGCCTTTATCCTGGCCGCCATCGGGCTGATCGAAAGCCTGCTGACGCTGAACCTGGTCGGCCAGATCACCGAGAAGCGCGGCGGGGCCAGCCAGGAATGCGTGGCGCAGGGGGTGGCAAACACCGTCACCGGGTTTTTCGGCGGCATGGGCGGCTGCGCGATGATCGGCCAGTCGATGATCAACGTGAAATCCGGCGGGCGGACGCGGATCGCCGGGGTCGCGGCGGCGCTGTTCCTGCTCAGCTTCATCCTTTTCGCCTCGCCGCTGATCGAGCAGATCCCGCTGGCCGCCCTGGTCGGCGTGATGTTCATGGTCGTCATCGGCACCTTCGCCTGGAACACGTTCCGGATCATGCGGGTGTCGACCAAGTTCGCCACCTTCGTGACGCTGCTGGTGACGGCGGTCACGGTGATGGAGGATCTGGCGACAGCGGTGGTGGTCGGCGTCGTGGTCTCGTCGCTGCAATACGCCTGGAAGAACGCGACCCGGATCAAGGCGAAGGTCGAGATGCGGGACGGGGCCAAGGTCTACCAGATCGACGGGCCGCTCTTCTTCGGCTCGGCGGCGGGGTTTTCCGACCTGTTCGATCCCAAGGGGGACCCGGACCAGGTGATCGTCGATTTCGCCGACAGCCGGGTGGCGGACCAGTCGGCCCTGAACGCCATCGAGGGTCTGGCGGCGCGCTACCACGAGGCGGGCAAAGAGCTGCACCTGCGGCACCTGTCGCGCGATTGCCGGCAGCTGCTCAGCCAGACCGGGCTGATCGTCGAGGAAAGCCCGGACGATCCCGACTACCAGATTGCGGCGGATTACGCCGTGCATACCGGGCTTTTCGCGGACAGCCATTAGGCCGCTGCTGGACCGGCGTTTTCGGCACCCGACGTTTAACGAGGGTGGCGGATGATGTTACCATTCAATGCAGCGGCGGCCCGCCTTGCCGCAAGGATCGGACCTTGCCGCAATCGTCGGGTATGCCACGGAGGACAGCCAGATGAAACGGACCGCGATCAATCCGGTGACCTGGGGCGCCGCTTACGGGATGGACCAGGGCCAAGTGACGGAGGGCGCCAAGCGGGTGCTGCGCACCTCTGGCCAGGTGGCCTTCAGGGACGACCCCGAAAGCGAGCTTGGCGTCGCCGTCACCAATCCGGGCAACCTGCGTGGCCAGATGCAGGACGCGCTGGCCAATATCGACGCCGTGCTGGACGAGGCCGGCATGGGGCGTGGAGACATCGTGCACGCCCATTTCTTCACCACCGATATCGACGGTTTCCTTGAGAATTACGACGTCTACATGGAATGGATCGGCCCCGCCGGCATCCGCCCGCCGCAGTCGCTGCTGGGGGTTCAACGGCTGGTGCTGCCTGACCTTCTGGTCGAAATCGAGGTGACGGCTGCGCAGTGAGACCCGGCTGCCTCGGCCTCAGTCGTCGGGCCGCTTCAGGCTGAACAGCTCGGTGACATGGGTGTAGTCGCGGTAGCCGAGGCGGGCCAGCGGTTGGTAGCGCAGGATGTCGAAGCGGCCGTCGACCAGGCAGTCGTCGCGCAGGTGGATGCCGGTGACCTCGCCGAGGATCAGGTAGTTGTCGCGGCCCTTCAGCTCGATCACCTGCGTCTCGCGGCATTCCAGGCTGGCCGGCGCGTTGCCGACGCGCGGGCAGTCGATGGTCTGGCACTGCACCTTGGGCGCGCCGGAGGCTTCGAATTCGTCGACACCGGCGTCGAAATGCGTGGTGGTGATGTTCATCACGTCGCGCGCGGCGTATTCCACGATGTTGACGCAGAACACTCCGGTCTCGGAAATGTTGCGCACCGAGTCCTTCCAGCCGGTCGAGGCGAACATCACCTGCGGCGGGGTGTAGGCGATGCCGTTGAAAAAGGAATAGGGCGCCAGGTTGTCGACGCCCTGCGGGCCGCGGGTCGAGATCCAGCCGATCGGGCGCGGCGTGATGATCGCGTTGAACGGGTTGTGCGGCAGGCCGTGGCCGTCCTCGGGGCGGTAGAACATCGGGCAGGCCTCCTTTGCGCGCGGTCGCGCCGAGACCTAGCGGGGTCGACCGGTGGTTTCCAGCCCCGTCGGCCGCGTTGCCCCGCCCGCGATGCCCGTGCTAGGGCCGATGCAACAGGTGGGGCAGGCGGCGGGACAGACGGGTGGTTCGGCTCGAACACGAAACGAATGGCGACTGGTGGGAGGTCGAGGCGCTTTACGACCTGTGCTTCGCGCCGGGCCGAGAGGCGCTGTCGTCATACCGGCTGCGCGACGGCGTGGCCCCGGTGCGCGATCTGTGCCTGGTGGCGCGCGACGAGGCCGGCATCCTGGCCGCGGCGATCCGGTTCTGGCCGGTGCATGTCGGAAACTGGGACGCGCTGCTGCTGGGCCCCATCGCGGTGCATCCGACGCGGCAGGGCGAGGGGCTGGGCGCGTTGATGATCGCCGACGGCGTCGCCCGCGCCGCCGCGGCGGGGTGGCAGCGGGTCATGCTGGTCGGCGACGTGCCCTATTACGGCCGCTTCGGCTTTTTCCGCCTCGAGGGCGTCGTGATGCCGCCGCCGACCAATCCCGACCGGGTGCTGGGTCGCGGCGACTGGGCAGGAGTGACCGGCGAAGTGCGCCGCTGGGACCGCTGACGGCAGTCGTCGCGCCTGCGGGGCCGGGGCGGATTGTACCCGCGGGCGGACCCTTGCCGAGTGTTCACATGTCCTTTGGTTTCAGGAACCTTCCGGCAGGGCGGCAGTTGAGTTCGTGACGCCGGGCGCAATGCCCGGCCGACACGTAACGAAAGGAGACTGTTATGAAAAACCTACTTCTCAGCACCGCTATCGTCCTCTCGACGGCCACCCTCGCCAGCGCCGATTCGCATGGCCAGCTTGCCATGCAGGTCGACAACGAACTGGCGACGATGAACGTCAACGTCGATATCGACTCGTTGACCGAAGCTCAGATCAAGGAGCTCTATGCCGCGCTGACTTCGTCCGAGACGGCGGACGAGAAGGGCGACGCGGTCCGCGCCGTCCTGAACGATCACAACGTGATGTTCGAGGAAGAGGCCGATGTCGACCTTGTCGTCACCGTTCCGCGCAGCCAGATCCGCGCGCAGGTGCTGAACAATTCCGAAGACCTGGGCCTGACGGAAACCCGTATCCGCCTGCTGGACGACGAGAAGCTGGCCGCGCTGTTCCTGCTGGTCAACAGCGACGACCCGCAGATGCAGGTGAAGGCCGACGCCATCGTCAACTAAGGCTTCTGCCGTTACGAGGGACGGGCCGCCTTCGGGCGGCCCTTTCTTTTGCCGAATGCGTCAGGCCGGCTGGCTGGCCAGCCATTCCATGATCGCCGGGCGCACCGATTGCTGGCCGCTGTCCCGCGCGGTCTGGATCACCTCTTTCGCCTCGATGAGATTGACGCGCCGGATCAGGTTCTTGACCGGGCCGATCGAGGCGGGGCGCATCGACAGCGTGCGCAACCCCATCGCGGCGAAACACAGCGCCTCGATGGGACGGCCGGCATCCTCGCCGCAGAAGGACAGGTGCGTCTGCGTCTCGGCGCAGCGGCCCACGATCGACTCGATGAACGTCAGGAAGCTGACATTCAGCGTGTCGTAGCGGCGGCGCACGCGCTCGTTCTCGCGGTCGGCGGCGAAAAAGAACTGCTTCAGGTCGTTGCCGCCGATCGAGATGAAATCGGTCTCTTCGAAGAACTTACGCGGCGCGAAGGCGAGGCTCGGGGTCTCCAGCATCGCGCCGACGCTGACGCTTTCCGGCAGGGCGTGGCCCAGCGACGCCTCGCGCTGCAGTTCGCGGTCGAGATGCGCGCGGGCTTCGCGGTACTCGTCGAACTGCGCGATGAAGGGAAACATCACGGTCAGCGGC
The DNA here is from genome assembly GCA_024644285.1 of Paracoccaceae bacterium. Classification (GTDB taxonomy): domain Bacteria; phylum Pseudomonadota; class Alphaproteobacteria; order Rhodobacterales; family Rhodobacteraceae; genus JAHELH01. The sequence continues at coordinate 4,231 of JAHELH010000099.1, forward strand.
CGGCCCTTTGCGGCGCGGATCAGCGCCTGCAGTTGCATCCGCATGACGCCCGGCTTGTCGAGCCCGACGCGGATCGCGCGCCAGCCCAGCGCCGGGTTCGGCTCGTCGGTCGGCTTCATGTAGGGCAGCACCTTGTCCGATCCGATATCGAGCGTGCGGAAGGCCACCCGCTTGCCCTTGGCGGCGTCCATGACCCGGGCGTAAATCTCCACCAGCTCGCCGCGGCGCGGCATCTTGTTGCGGATCAGGAACTGCAATTCGGTGCGGAACAGGCCGACGCCCTCGGCGCCGGAGCTTTCCAGGCTGGGCAGGTCGGCCATCAGCCCGGCATTCATGTGCAGCGCGATCACCGTGCCGCACTTGCCCTGCGCCGGCTTGTCGCGCAGCGAAACGTAGCGTTCCTGCGCCTTGGCCATCATCGCCATCTTGTCGCGGAACGCGGTCACCACGTTCTCGCCGGGGCGCAGGTGAACGATGCCCTGATCGCCGTCGACCATGATGAGGTCGCCGTTCAGCGCCTCTGTGGTGATCCGCTCGGCGTGAATGATCAGCGGGATCGCCAGGGCGCGGGCGACGATGGCGGCGTGGCTGCCGACCGAGCCCTCTTCCAGCACGATGCCGCGCAGCTTGCGGCCGTATTCGAGCAGCTCGCCCGGGCCGATATTGCGCGCCACCAGGATCGGATCCGCCGGCATCTCGGCGCCGGTGTCGCGGCCCTGGCCCGACAGGATGCGCAGCAAGCGGTTCGACAGATCGTCGAGGTCGTGCAGGCGTTCGCGCAGATAGGCGTCGGGCACGGTCTGCATGCGCGAGCGGGCGACGGATTGTTCTTTTTCGACCGCCGCCTCCGCAGACAGGCCGCGGGCGATATCCTCTTCGATCCGCTTCATCCAGCCGCGGGAATTGGCGAACATGCGATAGGCTTCCAGCACGTCGCGCTGGTCCTTGTCGGTGGGATCGACGCGGGCCAGCATCTCGTCGACCGAGATGCGCAGACGGTCGGTGGCCTCCTGCAGGCGCTTCAGTTCCGCCACGGGGTCGTCGGCGACCATGTTGGTGACGACGACGCGCGGCTCGTGCAGCCAGACATGGCCCTCGGCGGTGCCCTCCTGGCCGACGCCGCCGCGGATCAGTTCGGGTCGCTGGTGCGGCGCGGCGAGCGCGGCGCCCTCGCCGACGAAGGCGCCCAGTTCGGCCATCTCGGCCAGCACCATCGCGACCACTTCCAGCGCGTAAATCTCGTCTTCCGAGAAGCTGCGTTTATCCTTCGACTGGACGACCAGGACGCCCAGCGTCTCACCCAGCCGCTGGATCGGCAGGCCGAGGAACGAGGAATAGATCTCTTCGCCGGTCTCGGGCATGTAGCGAAAGCCGCGCTCGGACGGCGCGTCCTCGGTGTTGACCGGCCGTTTGGTTTTCGCCACCCGCCCGACGAGGCCCTCGCCGATGCGCAGCCGGGTCTTGTGCACCGCCTCGGGCTTGAGGCCTTCGGTGGCGCAAAGCTCCAGCGTGTCTTCGTCGCGGAACAGGTAGATCGAGCAGACCTCGGTCTCCATGCTGTCGGCGATCAGGTGCGTGATCCGGTCGAGCCGCGCCTGGCCGGCGCCCTCCTCGGCCAGCGTGTCGCGCAGGCGGCCCAGAAGGGCGCGGCTTTGGCTTTCGGTGGCGTCCGCCATAATGTGGGGGCATCCTGTCGCTGCGATACGCGCCCTATAGAGCATAGGCTGACGCCGGAAGGAACGTGGTGCGCGCGATTTTCTGTTTCTTGAGGCAGCTCCGGCAACCGGGCCGCGGGCTGCGCCATTTGACGCAGGCCGCCGAAGACGCTGGCGGCGGGCGTGGCGCGGTATTATATTCAATACTCTGAATGTGACCGCGCGGCCCGCCGCGGTCCGGAACATGGGGCAGGCGATGGGTGCTGCGCGCAGATATCTTCCGGTGCTCGACTGGGGCCGGCGCTATGACGGCAAGGCGCTGCAAAGCGACCTGGTGGCGGCGGTCATCGTCACGATCATGCTGATCCCGCAATCGCTGGCCTATGCGCTGCTGGCCGGCCTGCCGCCCGAGGCCGGGCTCTACGCCTCTATCCTGCCGATCATTCTTTACGCGATGTTCGGCACGTCGCGCGCGCTGGCGGTGGGACCCGTGGCGGTGGTGTCGCTGCTGACCGCCTCTGCGGTGGGACAGGTCGCCGCGCAGGGCACCGCGGATTATGTCGCCGCGGCCCTGACGCTGGCGCTCTTGTCCGGCGGGTTCCTGCTGGCCATGGGGTTCTTGCGGCTTGGCTTTCTGGCGAATTTCCTCAGCCACCCGGTCATTGCCGGGTTCATCACCGCCTCGGGCATCCTGATCGCCGTCAGCCAGATCCGGCACATCCTGGGCATCGAGGCCGAGGGGCACACGCTGCCCGAATTGCTGCTGTCACTGGCGGCGCATCTGGGCGGCGTCAACCTGGCCACCCTGGTCGTCGGGGTCGCGGCGACGGGGTTCCTGTTCTGGGTGCGGTCGGGGCTCAAGCCGGCCCTGCGGCGGCTGGGAATGCCGGCGGGCGCGGCCGAGATCGCCGCCCGGGCCGGTCCGGTCGCGGCGGTGGCCGTCACCACGCTGGCAGTCTGGGCGCTGGAGCTTTCGGAGGCCGGTGTCGCCGTGGTCGGCGAGGTGCCGCAGGGCCTGCCGCCGCTGACCCTGCCGCCGCTGGCGCCGGAGCTGATCCGGCAACTGGCGGTGCCGGCGATCCTGATCTCGATCATCGGCTTCGTCGAATCGGTCTCGGTGGCGCAGACGCTGGCGGCGAAGAAGCGCCAGCGCATCGACCCCGACCAGGAGCTGATCGGCCTGGGCGCGGCGAACCTGGGCGCGGCCTTTACCGGCGGCTACCCGGTGACGGGCGGTTTCGCGCGCTCGGTGGTGAATTTCGACGCCGGGGCCGAGACCCCCGCGGCCGGCGCCTTCACCGCAATCGGGCTGGCCATCGCCTCGCTGACGCTGACGCCGCTGGTCTTCTTCCTGCCCAAGGCGACGCTGGCCGCGACGATCATCGTCGCCGTCCTGTCGCTGGTCGACTTTTCTATCCTGGGGCGCACATGGCGCTATTCGCGGGCCGATTTCGCGGCCGTGGCGGCGACGATCCTGCTGACGCTGGGCCTGGGCGTCGAGATCGGCGTCGCCTCCGGCGTGGCGCTGTCGGTACTGCTGCATCTTTACAAGACGTCGCGCCCGCACGTGGCCGAGGTCGGGCTGGTGCCGGGTACCCAGCATTTCCGGAACATCCGCCGCCACAGGGTCGAGACGCGTCCGGAGGTGGTGACCCTGCGGGTCGACGAAAGCCTGTACTTCGTGAATGCGGGGTTCTTGCAGGACCTGGTGCAGGCGCGGGTGGCCGAGGATCGGGCAATCCGCCATGTCGTGCTGATGATGTCGGCGGTGAACGAGATTGACTTTTCGGCGCTGGAGAGCCTGGAGGCGATCAACCGGCGCCTGGCCGATCAGCGCATCACCCTGCACCTGTCAGAGGTCAAGGGCCCGGTGATGGACCGGCTGCAGACCACGCATTTCCTGGAGCAGCTGACCGGCCGGGTGTTCCTGGCGCAATACGACGCCTGGACGGCGCTGGCGGCGCGGGCCGAAACCTGAGACGGGCCGCCTCAGGCCGCTTTGTCCAGATCGAAGGCGTCGTGCAGCGCCTGCACCGCCAGTTCCATGTACTTGCGGTCGATCAGCACCGAGATCTTGATCTCGGAGGTGGTGATGACCTTGATGTTGATGTTCTCGTCGCGCAGCGTCGCGAACATCTTTGCCGCGACGCCGGCATGGCTGCGCATGCCGATGCCGACGATCGAGACCTTGGCGACATCGGTATCGGCCACCAGGTCGTGGAAATTGATGTGGCCCGCGGCCTTGGCCCCCTGCATCGCCTTCTCGGCGCGGGCGACCTCGTTGACCGGGCACGAGAACGTCATGTCGGTGCGGCCCTCTTCGGCGATGTTCTGCACGATCATGTCGACGTT
>JAHELH010000403.1 GCA_024644285.1 Paracoccaceae bacterium
GGCGCCCTGGTTCTCGAGAGGAGCGCGACATGTGGATTGTGCCGGAAGCGGCGATTGCCGATCTGATCACGCCGGAGGCAAGTTTCGAGGCGGTCGAGGCGGTGTTCGCCGCGATGGCGCGGGGTGACGCCTACAACTTTCCGGTGGTGCGCGAGGCGATCGGGCACGAGGACGCGCTCTACGGCTTCAAGGGCGGGTTCGACCGGTCGGAACTGGTGCTGGGGGTCAAGGCCGGGGGCTACTGGCCGAACAACCTGGAGAAGTTCAAGATCATCAACCACCAGTCGACGGTGTTCCTGTTCGACCCCGATACCGGGCGGGCCAAGGCGATGGTGGGGGGCAACCTGTTGACCGCGCTCAGGACCGCGGCGGCCTCGTCGGTGTCGATCAAGCACCTGGCGCGCACGGACGCGCGGGTGCTGGGCATGGTGGGCGCCGGGCACCAGTCGCATTTCCAGCTGCGCGCGGCGGCGCGGCAGCGCGACTTCGAGCGTGTGGTGGCCTGGAACTATCACCCCGAGATGCTGCCCAGGCTGGGCGAGACCGCGGCCGAGCTGGGCCTGCCCTTCGAGGAGGCGAGCCTCGAGGACCTCGGCGCGCAGGCGGACGTGATCATCACCATCACCTCGGCCTTCGCGCCGTCGCTGATGGCGGCCCACGTCAAGCCCGGCACGCATCTGGCCTGCATGGGCACCGACACGAAAGGCAAGCAGGAGGTCGAGGCGGCTTTGGTCGCGAAGGCGGCCGTGTTCACCGACGAGGTGGCGCAATCGGTGTCGATCGGCGAGGCGCAGCACGCGGTCGGTCAGGGGCTGAAGGCCGAGGCCGATATCCACCAGTTGGGCGCGGTGATCAACGGGACGCATCCGGGGCGCAGCTCGGCCGAGGAGATCACCCTGTTCGACGGCACCGGGGTCGGGCTGCAGGACCTGGCGGTGGCGGACAAGGTGCTGCAGATCGCCATCGACAAGGGCGTGGCGGTCGAGGTGGACTTTTGATGCTGCAGCGCGGAATGTTTCGCGCGCGAAACATTTTCCAAGCGTTAACAAATAGTTAAGGCGAAAGGTCAGGCCCCTTCGATCAGCCGCGCCCCCAGCGTGGCGAGATAGTCGTCGACCAGCGCCCGTTCGTCCGCGCCGACCGGGCAATAGCGGCCGTATTGCGGCGCGGCGCGGTCGTTGAGGATCGGCGCCTCCCAGCCGTCGGTGGTGGCGAAGAAGCGGTCCACCCCGTCCTCGCCGAATTCGCGCAGGTAGCCCTGCACCACCACGTCGACATAGCTGAGCAGCACCGGATGCGCGGCGTCGGGCTGGCCGTGCTTGCCCTGCGGGATGGCGTAGACCTGCACGTGGACCGCGCGGCCCACATCGTGGCGGACATGTTCGGTGACGCGGGTGCGGTCATAGGCGCGCTCGCGCTCGTCGAGCCCGGCCCAGTCGTCGCCCGGCACATGCGCCACCAGGCCGTCGATGATGCAGTCGGGCGTCGCCGGCACTGCCGTCAGGAAGGCGCGCGGGCGCAGGTTGGTGTGCCGCCAGGCGCGGCGCCAGCCGTGAAGCTGCGCGCGGTGGGCATCCTCGAACACGTGCGTGGCGCGGTTCACGAGGCTGCCGTAGCCGAAGAAGAACGGGTCCGCCATACAACCGCATTTGAGGTCATGGCCGCGCGAACGCAACCCCTTGCGCCTTGCCGGCGGATCGCATCTGTTGAGGCGGGATGTGACCGGAGGGACGCCGCCATGGCCGATCTGAAGCGGACCTGCCTGTACGATCTTCACCGCGAGCTCGGCGCCAAGATGGTGCCCTTCGCGGGCTACGAGATGCCGGTGCAGTATCCGCCGGGCGTGCTGAAGGAGCACCTGCACTGCCGGGCCGCGGCCGGGCTGTTCGATGTCAGCCATATGGGGCAGGTGCTGTTGCGGGCCAAGACGGGCACCGTGGCCGATGCGGCGTGGGCGCTGGAAACGCTGGCCCCGCAGGCGCTTTTGGAACTGGGGGAAGGCCGCCAGCGCTATGCGCTGCTGACCAACGAGGCCGGCGGCATCCGCGACGACCTGATGGTGGCCAACCGGGGCGATCACCTGTTCCTGGTGGTCAACGCCGCCTGCAAGCAGGACGACATCGCGCATCTGCGGGCGCATCTGTCGGAGG
>JAHELH010000404.1 GCA_024644285.1 Paracoccaceae bacterium
GCCGCGTCGTGCTGGAGCCGCGCGCATTCGCCAAGCTGCTGGACGCGCTGAACGTGCTGCCCGACCAGCTGGTGCTCGACCTGGGCTGCGGGCTGGGCTATTCGGCGGCTGTCCTGTCGCGGCTGGCCGAGGCGGTCGTCGCCGTCGAGGACGATGCCGCGATGGCGGCCGAGGCCGAGAGCCTGCTGTCGGAGATCGCCGCCGACAACGTCGCCGTGATCGAGGGCCCGCTGACCGAGGGCGCGCCGCAGCATGGGCCCTACGACGCGATCATCGTCGAGGGCGGGGTCGAGGATGTGCCCGAGCCGCTGCTGGACCAGGTCAAGGAGGGCGGCAAGATCGGCTGCATCTTCATGGAGGGCGCCCTGGGTGTCTGCCGGATCGGCCTGAAGACCGACGGCAAGGTGACATGGCGCTACGCCTTCAATGCCGCCGCCCCGGTGATCCCGGGCTTCCGCCGCGCGCCGGCGTTTCAATTCTGAAGGCCCAAGCAATAGGTTCGGGGGACATGTTCTCGAGGTTTGCGATGCAGAGAGTCAGAGCCGCCGCGGCGGCGTGCAGGCGCCACGCGCTGCCGGTCGCGGCGGTCCTGTGGATCGCGGTGGCGCCGGTGGCTCCGGCCCGGGCCGAGTCGCTGACCGACGCGCTGATCTCTGCCTACGAGCATTCCAACATCCTTGATCAGAACCGGGCGCTGCTGCGGGTGGCGGACGAGGACGTGGCGCTGGCCATGGCGGGTCTGCGGCCGGTGGTGCAGTTCATCTCGCGCACCGGTTACAACAGCCCCGTCACCGGGACCGGCGACAACTGGACCAGCACGCTGGCGCTGAACGCCAGCCTGACCGTCTTTGACAACGGCGTGACCGCCTTTGCCACCGATGCGGCGAAGGAAACGGTGCTGGGCCTGCGCGCGGCGCTGCTGGAACTTGAACAGCGGATCCTGCTGGGCGCGGTGCAGGCCTACATGGAGGTGATCCGCGCCGCGCAGTCGGTGTCGCTGGCGCAAAGCAATGTGGGGCTGATCACCCAGGAACTGCGCGCGGCGCGCGACCGGTTCGCCGTGGGCGAGGTGACGCGCACCGACGTGTCGATCGCCGAGGCGCGGCTGGCCGCGTCGCGCGGCAACTTCGCGGCGGCGCAGGGCGACCTCGCCATCGCCCGCGAGACCTACAAGGCCGCGATCGGGCGCTATCCGGGGCAGCTGCGCTGGCCCACCGCGCCGCCCATGGCCGCCCGGTCCGAGGCCGCCGCAAAAGCGCTGGCGGTTCGCCGCCACCCGACGATCGACGAGGCGCAGCACAACGTCGCCGCGGCCGAGGCGAATATCGCCCGGGCGCAGGCCGATATGGGGCCGAACGCCACCGTCGGGGCCACCGCGACACTGATCGATGAAGGTCCGTTCACCACCAGCGCGAACCTGACGATCAACGTGCCGATCTATGCCGGCGGCCAGCTGCGGGCGCTCAAGCGCCAGGCCGTCGCGCGCGCCGACGCCGCCCGCGCGGCGCTGCTGCAATCGGTGGTGGTGGTCAGGCAGGATGTCGGAAATACCTGGGCGCAGATGGTCGTCGCGGCGGCGCGGACAGAGGCCAGCCGCCGCGAGGTGCGCGCCGCGCAGATCGCCTTCAATGGTGTCCGCGAGGAGGCCCGGCTTGGCGCGCGGACGACGCTGGACGTGCTCGACGCCGAGCAGGATCTGCTGGATGCCCGGACCAACCTGATCAACGCGGAAGTGCAGCAATATGTCAGCGTCTACGCGCTGCTGGCCGCGATGGGGCTGTTGACCGTGGAGCACCTGAATCTCGGCATCGTCACCTACGATCCCGCCGCGTATTACAACTATGCGACCGAGCATCCGTTGCGCACGATCAGCCCGCAGGGGCAATCGCTGGACCGGGTGCTGAAATATCTCGGCAAGAATTAAACCAGGCGCTAAGAGTTGTACGGTAGGCTGCGTCCGACTACACTCTCCGGAAAAACGCGACTCCAAAAAATCTGCGTCGAGGGCCGAGCATGTCCGATCCAGTAAGCAACGCCGAAATCGAGGACGTGCTGTCCTCGATCCGGCGGCTGGTCTCTGAAGAGCCGTCGCCCCTGCACAAGCGCAGGGCAACCGCCGAAGCCGCCAAGGAGCGTTTCGTGTTGACCCC
>JAHELH010000100.1 GCA_024644285.1 Paracoccaceae bacterium
TTGGTCTGGCTGGTGGGCGGCGCGGCGGTCGACACCTACACCCGGACCGGGCGCGGCGACTGGCGCGCCAAGCTGCGCCGTCTGCGCAACCTGCCGCGCGCCGACTGGGGCAAGTCGGTCGCCCATGGCGGCCTTGGCGTGACGATCTTCGGCATCGCGGCGATCACTGCCTGGCAGGTCGAGGATATCCGCGTGGCCGAGGTGGGCGAGACGTTCGACGTGGGCGGCTACCAGGTGACGCTGCAGGACGTGCGGCAGGTCGAGGGGCCGAACTACCTGTCGACGATGGCCGAGATGCGCGTGGCGCGGAACGGGCGCGAGGTCGCCCGTCTGTTCCCCGAGAAACGCAACTACCCGGTGGCCCGCATGCCCACGACCGAGGCGGCCATCGACAACGGCGTGTTCCGCGACATCTACCTGGTGATCGGCGACCCGCAGGAAGGCGGCGCCTGGGCGGTGCGGACCTACATCAAGCCCTACGCCAACTGGATCTGGGCTGGCTGCATCATCATGGCGCTGGGTGGGGTGCTGTCGCTCAGCGACCGGCGCTACCGGGTGGCGGCCGGCGCGCGGCGCGCCCCGGCGGGCGCGGTGGCGGCGGAATGAGCCGGGCGGGCAGGGGCGGTGCGGGCAAGCACGCGCCCTACATCGCCGGCCTGCTCGTGGCGCTTTGGGCCGGCATGGCGGGCGCGGTGCAGCCCGACGAGATCCTCGACGACCCGGTGCTGGAACAGCGCGCCCGCGATCTCAGCAAGGGCCTGCGCTGCCTGGTCTGCCGCAACGAGAGCATCGACGAAAGCAATGCCGATCTGGCCCGCGACCTGCGGCTCTTGGTGCGCGAGCGGCTGGTCGCCGGCGACAGCGACGCAGAGGCCATCGCCTTCATCACCGAGCGCTACGGCGAATACGTGCTGCTGAAGCCCACGGCGACGGGATCGAACCTGGCTTTGTGGATCGCCGGACCGGTGATGCTGGTCGTGGCGCTGGGCACCGCGCTGGCCTACCAGCGGCGGCGCAGCAGGAAAGCCGCGCCCGACGCGCTGAGCGCCGAGGAACAGGCGCGGCTGGACGAAATCCTGCGGCAGTGACGCAGCGTGCGGCTTTCGCGCCCGCGGCGCGGCGCTATGGTGCGCGGCGACGGACAAGGGACCGCATCCGATGAACTACGACACCATCCGCCTGGACCTGCGTGACGGCCTCGCCGTGATCACCCTGAACCGGCCCGACGTGATGAACGCGCTTAACACCCGGATGCGCGCCGAATTGCTGGATGCGGTGAAAGCCGCGCCGGGCCAGGCGCGTGCCCTGGTGCTGACCGGCGCGGGCCGCGCCTTCTGTTCGGGCCAGGATCTGGGCGACGCCGCGACGGCGGCCAATGTCGATCTGGAGCGCACCCTGCGCGACGAATACGAGCCGCTGCTCAAGGCGATCTACGATTGCCCGATCCCGACGCTGTCGGCTGTCAACGGCGCGGCGGCGGGGGCGGGGGCCAACCTGGCGCTGGCGGCGGACGTGGTGATCGCCTCGGAAGCAGCCGTGTTCCTGCAGGCGTTCGCCCGCATCGGCCTGATCCCGGATGCCGGCGGCACCTACTGGCTGCCGCGGCAGATGGGCTTTGCCAAGGCGATGGGCGCGGCCCTGTTCGCCGAGCCGATCACCGCGCGGCAGGCCGCCGATTGGGGCATGATCTGGGAAGCGGTGCCCGAGGCGGCATTCGCCGAGCACTGGCAGGCCCGCGCGGCAAAGCTGGCGCAGGGCCCGACGGCCGCCTTTGCGCGCGCCAAGAAGGCGCTGCGCGCGACCTACGACAACGACTTGACCGCGCAGCTGGAGCTTGAGGCGCACCTGCAGGGCGAATGCGGCCAGACCCGGGATTTCAAGGAGGGCGTGCTGGCCTTCCTCGAAAAGCGCCCGCCGCACTATGAGGGGCGGTAGATCCCGCACGCCGCCCTCGTGTGGCGAATCGCAGGAATTCCTATTACCATAAGTAGCATTCAACTTGCCGCCTTCACGTTCTGATGGCGGGACGCACAATTTTTATTGGAGGAATTGTCATGGTCGTTTTGCAACGATTGCTATTGGTCGCTCTGCTGACATTGCCGCCCCTGGGAGGCTCGGCCCAACAGGGCGACTACGGAGCGGAAAAACGCGTCGTCCGGCCCGAGCTTCCGCCAGCGCAACTCTGTGGCGTGCCGGCTTCCCAGAAGATGGTGCTGCGCAACAGCAGCCGGTGTGCCGAGGGCGAAGAGCCCGTGAATCTGGTGCTGTGTCGCGATCGCAAGCGCGGCGTTCTGAATGCCCGCGCGGTGCGCTGTTCCGACGGCGAGGAACGCTTGTCCCGCGGACTGGCGGCGGCGTTGACGACGCTGCTGCCGCCCCGTCCGGTCGTTGTGATCGACGATCTAACCGGATCGGGCCCTGGAGATCCGGTGCCGCCGGTGCAGGCGATCAACAAATGCGGCAAGGCCGCGTGCCTGTGCACCGGCACCTTCTGCGCCGACCTGATCGACGCCAACTATTGCGAGGATTTTCACTGCGGCGGTCCGCAGTGTATCTGCATTTTCTAGCCGCGCAAAGCGCGCCTAGCGATCCTCGACGTTGACGTAATCGCGGTAGGTCTCGCCCATGTAAAGCTGCCGTGGGCGGCCGATTTTCAGCTGCGGATCGACGATCATCTCTTTCCACTGCGAGATCCAGCCCACGGTGCGCGCCAGCGCGAAGATCGGGGTGAACATGGCGGTGGGAAAGCCCATCGCGTCGAGGATGATGCCGGAATAGAAATCGACGTTCGGATAGAGCTTCTTCTCGATGAAGTAGGGATCCTCCAGCGCGATCTTTTCCAGCTGCTTGGCGACCTGCAGCGTCGGGTTGTTCTCGATGCCCAGAAGGTCCAGCACCTCGTCGGCAGATTGCTTCATCACCTTCGCGCGCGGGTCGAAGTTCTTGTAGACCCGGTGGCCGAAACCCATCAGGCGGAACGGATCGTCCTTGTCCTTGGCCCGCGCGATATACTCGGGGATGCGGTCGACCGTGCCGATCTCGCGCAGCATTTCCAGGCAGGCCTGGTTGGCGCCGCCATGCGCCGGCCCCCAGAGACAGGCAATGCCCGCGGCGATGCAGGCGAACGGGTTGGCGCCCGAGGACGAGGCCAGCCGCACCGTCGAGGTCGACGCGTTCTGCTCGTGGTCGGCATGCAGGGTGAAGATCCGGTCCATCGCGCGGCTCAGGATCGGGTTGACCTCGTAATCCTCGGCCGGCACCGAAAAGCACATGCGTAGGAAATTGCTCGCATAATCCAGGTCATTGCGCGGATAGACGAAGGGCTGGCCGATGGAATACTTGTAGGCCATCGCCGCGATCGTCGGCATCTTGGCGATCAGCCGGATCGAGGCGACCTCGCGCTGCCACGGATCCGAAATGTCCGTCGAGTCGTGGTAGAACGCGCTCATCGCGCCGACGACGCCGACCATCGTCGCCATCGGGTGCGCGTCGCGGCGGAAGCCGCGGAAGAACATGTGCATCTGCTCGTGGATCATCGTGTGATTGGTCACCCGGCTCTCGAAATCCTCGAGCTCGGCGCCGCTGGGCAACTCGCCATAAAGCAGCAGGTAGCAGACCTCGAGGTAGTGCGATTTCTCGGCCAGCTGGTCGATCGGATAGCCACGGTGCAGCAATTCGCCCTTGTCGCCATCGATATAGGTGATGGTCGAGTCGCAGGACGCGGTCGAGGTGAAGCCCGGATCGTAGGTGAAGACGCCGCCCTGGGCGTAGAGCTTGCGAATATCGATCACGTCGGGCCCGACGGTCGGCGAATACATCGGCAGGCGCAGTTCCTTGTCGTCGAAACTCAAAATTGCCGTCTTGTTGCTGTCCGCCATGGAAATTCCTTTCGTCAGGACCGGGCCCAAGGCGGGCAGGTCAGAGTGGTTGCCGGGAGGATTACCCCGTCGCGTCGGCAAGCCGCAAGAGCGTCTCGTCGCGCCCCAGGACCAGCATCATGTCGAAGACGCTGGGGCTGACCGTGCGTCCCGCAAGTGCGGCGCGCAGCGGCTGGGCCAGTTTACCAAGCTTGGTCCCCCGCGCCTCGGCAAACTCGGAAACAGCCTGCTCCAGCGTGTCGCGGCCCCAGCTAGCATTCCGCAGGTGCGGCGTCAATTCGGCCAGCAAATGCTGCGCTGCGTCATCGAGGATGCCGGCGGCCTTCTCGTCCGGCTGCAAGGGGCGCTCGGTCAGTACGAAATGCGCTTTTTCAAGCAGTTCCGGAAAAGTCTTCGCGCGATCCTTTACGCAATACATCGCCCGCTGCAGTCCGTCGGCCTGCCTGTCGGTCAGTTCCGGCAGGCCGGCTGCCGACAGATAACCCTTGATCTCGCCGAGCAGGGCGGCGTCGTCTGCGCGGGCGATATGCTGGCCGCAGAGATTCTCCAGCTTCTTCAGATCCAGCCGCGCCGGCGACTTGCCGATGCCGTCGAGATCGAACCATTCGCGCGCCTGTTCGTCGGTGAAGAACTCGTCGTCGCCGTGCGACCAGCCGAGCCGCGCCAGGTAGTTGCGCATGCCCGCCGCCGGATAGCCCATCGCCTGGTACTCTTCGACGCCGAGCGCGCCGTGGCGCTTCGACAGCTTCTTGCCGTCCGGCCCGTGAATCAGCGGGATATGCGCCCAGACCGGCACGTCCCAGCCCATCGCCCGGTAGATCAGCATCTGGCGGGCGGCGTTGTTGAGATGGTCGTCGCCGCGGATCACGTGGGTCACGCCCATGTCGTGATCATCGACGACGACCGCGAGCATGTAGACCGGCGTACCGTCCGAGCGCAGCAGGATCATGTCGTCGAGCTGGTCGTTGGCAATGCGCACGTCGCCCTGGACGCGGTCCTCGATCACCGTCTCGCCCGCCTGCGGCGCGCGGATGCGGATCGCGTAGGCGCCGTCGGGATGCGTCGCGGGGTCGGCGTCGCGCCAGGGCGAGCGATAAAGCGTCGAGCGCCCCTCGGCGCGCGCCTGTTCGCGGAAGGCGGCGATTTCCTCTTGCGTGGCGAAGCACTTGTAGGCCTGCCCGCGCGCCAGCAGGTCATGCGCGACGGCGGCATGACGCTCGGCGCCGGCGGCCTGGCTGACCGCGTCGCCGTCCCAGTCCAGCCCCAGCCAGCTGAGCCCGCGATAGATCGCCTCGGTCGCCTGCGCGGTCGAGCGCGCCCGGTCGGTATCCTCGATGCGCAACAGGAAACGGCCGCCCCGCCCCTTGGCGTAGAGCCAGTTGAACAGCGCCGTCCGTGCCCCGCCGATATGCAGATAGCCGGTGGGCGAAGGCGCGAAACGGGTGACGACGGGGGCGTCGGGCATGGGGCGGCTTAACCTTTTGGAAACCATGGGGGCATAGCGTTGCCGGCGGTCTAGTCAATCGGGTTTGGGAGGGCAAGTGTGGCAGCCTGGCGCGCCCCGGGCGACGTGCTGAACGCCCAGCGGGGCCACCTGTTCGGCTGGGTGCCGGTTCTGCTGGGCATCGGCATCGGGATTTACTTCGCGCTGCGTTTCGAACCTGGACCGCCGCTTTACACCGTGCTCGCAGCCACCCTTGCGGTGCTGGGCGCGTTTCGCTGGCGGGGCGGTCCGTCGGCCGCGCCGGTGCTGCTGATCTGGGGTCTGGTCATCGCAGGGTTCCTTCTGGCCGGGATGCGCGCCCACCTTGTCGCCGAACCGGTGCTGGGCTTTCGCTATTACGGGCCGGTGCAGGGCCGCATCGTCGCCATCGACCGGTCGCTCTCGGACAAGGTGCGGCTGACGCTGGACCGGGTCGTGCTGCGGGACGTGCCGCCGCACCGCACGCCGGCGCGGGTGCGCGTCTCGATGCACGGGCAACAGGGCTATGTCGCGCCGGAACCGGGCCTGACGGTGATGCTGACCGGGCACCTTTCGCCGCCGCAGGGGCCGGTGGAGCCCGGGGGCTTCGACTTTCGCCGCATGGCGTGGTTCAAGGCGATCGGCGCGGTCGGCTATACCCGCTCGCCGGTGCTGGCGGCATCGCCCGCGGCAGAGGGGTCGGCCGGCCTGCGCATCCACCGCCTGCGGATGCGCATCTCGGCCGCGGTGCAGGCGGCGCTGCCGGGCGAGACCGGCGCCTTCGCTGCCGCGATCCTGACCGGCGACCGCTCGGGCATGGGCCGCGCGACGCTGGAAGACCTGCGCGCCTCGAACCTGGCCCACCTCCTGGCGATCTCGGGGCTGCACATGGGGCTTCTGACCGGGTTCGTCTTTGCCGCAGCGCGATTCGCTCTGGTGGCGATTCCCTGGGTGGGCCTGCGCTGGCCGGTCAAGAAGATCGCCGCGCTGGCCGGCATCGCGGCGGGCGCGTTCTACTTCCTGCTGTCGGGCGGCAACGTCGCAACTGAACGGGCGTTCATCATGGTGGCGGTGATGCTGACGGCGGTGCTGTTCGACCGTCGGGCGCTGACCCTGCGGGCCGTCGCCGTCGCCGCCGTCATCGTGCTGTGCCTGCGGCCCGAAACGCTGACCGAGCCCGGGTTCCAGATGTCCTTTGCCGCCACCACCGCGCTGGTCGCGGTGTTCGGCGAGCTGCGCGACGCGGATCTGCCGCAACTGCCGCGCTGGGCGCGGCCGGTGCTGGCGGTGGTGATTTCTTCGGCCGTGGCCGGGGCCGCAACCGCGCCCGTGGCGGCGGCGCATTTCAACCGGATCGCCGATTACGGGCTGATCGCGAACCTGGCCTCGGTGCCGCTGATGGGCGTCGTGGTGATGCCGGCGGCGGTGCTGACCGCCTGTCTGGCGCCGCTGGGACTGGCCTGGATCGGGCTGGCGGTGATGCGCCCCGCCATCGCGTGGATCCTGAACGTCGCCCATACCGTCGCCGGGTGGGACGGCGCGGTGACCCCGGTGGTGACGCCGCCCGCCGCGGCCCTGCCGCTGCTGGCGCTGGGCGCGTTGTGGCTGATCCTTTGGCGCGCGGGCGGACGCAGCGCGGGGCTGGTTCCGGTGACCCTGTGCTTTGTTCTCTGGGCGCAGGCGGACCGGCCGCCCTTGCTGATCTCCTCAAGTGGTGGCCTGGTGGGGCTGATGACGGCAGAGGGCCGCGCCCTGTCCAAGCCGCGCGGCGACGGGTTCTCGGCGCTCAGCTGGCTGGAGAATGACGGCGACGCGGCGCTGCAACAGGCGGCATTTCAACGCCTCGGGGCAGGGGAGACGCGCGGCGATCGTCGCTTCGACCTGGCCGGCAGCGGCATCGTCCACCTGGCCGGGCGCGGCGCGCTCGACCGTGTGGCCGAGGCCTGCCGCACCGCCAGCCTGGTGATCATCGCCCGCGACGCCCCTGGCGCGCCCTGCGCCGTGCTGGATGCCGCGCACCTGCGCCGGACCGGCGCGCTGGCGGTCTGGCCCGAGGCCGGCAAGTTACGGCTGGTCAGCGCGGCCGAGCGCACCGGCCGGCGGCTCTGGTCGCCTCAATAGGTGCGGATCAATCCGACCAGCCGGCCCTGCACCGCGACCTGGTCGTCGTTGTAAAGCCGGGTCTCGTAGGCCGGGTTCGCGGCCTCCAGCGCGATGGTTGTGCCGTTACGGCGGAACCGCTTCAGCGTCGCCTCGGCGCCCTCGACCAGCGCCACCACGATGTCGCCGTTGTCGGCGGTCGCGGTCTCGCGGATCACCACGATGTCGCCGTCGTTGATCCCGGCATCGATCATCGAGTCGCCCTTGACCTCCAGCGCGTAGTGATGCGCCTTGCCCGACACCATGCCGCCCGGCACGTCGACGTTGTTCTCGACATGGCTGATCGCCTCGATCGGCACACCCGCGGCGATCCGGCCCATCAGCGGCAACTCGACCGAGGCGCCGCCGCCGACCGGCATCGCGCCGCGCGGCGCGCCCGGGCGGTCGCCCTCGATCACCTGCGGAGTGAAACCGGCCTGCTTGCCCAGCGTGTCGGGCAGCTTGACGATCTCGATGGCGCGTGCGCGATGCGCCAGCCGGCGGATGAAGCCTCGCTCCTCCAGCGCCGTGATCAGCCGGTGGATGCCGGATTTCGAGCGCAGGTCCAGCGCCTCCTTCATCTCGTCGAACGAAGGCGGAACGCCGTCCCGGCGCATCCGCTTGTTGATGAAATCAAGCAATTCCAGTTGCTTCTTGGTCAGCATGGCCTCTCAACCCCTTTCGAGCGCCCGCACGATGGCGGCCCCGTTCGGGGTATGTTCTATGCACGTTCCCGTTATGTGTCAAC
>JAHELH010000101.1 GCA_024644285.1 Paracoccaceae bacterium
CGCAGCCAGGCGCCGGGCATCTACACTTTCTGGGATTACCAGGCCGGCGCCTGGCAGCGCAACGACGGCATCCGCATCGACCATTTCCTGCTAACGCCGCAATGCGCTGACCTGCTGGTCGATTGCCAGGTCGACGCCCATGTCCGTGACCGCGAGAAACCGTCCGACCACGTGCCGATCTGGGTGGAACTGGACGCCTGAACAGGGGCTTGCGTCTCTCTCCTCAGGCAAGGCGGGTTCGAACCGTCCTGTCTCAGGCCGCCTCTTCCTCGGCCGCCTGCCGCTGCCACATCGCCGCATAGCGGCCGCCGCGCGCCAGAAGCTCCTCGTGGCGTCCCTCTTCGACGATCACGCCGTTTTCCAGCACGACGATCCGGTCCGCGTCCACCACCGTCGACAGCCGGTGCGCGATGGTGATGACGGTCCGCCCGCGCCCCATGGCGCGCAGCTCGTCCTGGATCTCGCGCTCGGTCTCGCTGTCAAGCGCGCTGGTCGCCTCGTCCAGAAGCAGGATCGGCGGGTTTTTCAAGAGCGTCCGCGCGATGCCCACCCGCTGCTTTTCGCCGCCCGACAGCTTCAGCCCGCGCTCGCCCACTGTGGTTTCGTAGCCCTGCGGCAGGTCCGCGATGAAGTCGTGGATCTTCGCTGCCCGCGCCGCCTCCTCGATCTCGGCGCGGCTGGCGTCGGGTCGGCCGTAGGCGATGTTGTAGTAGATCGTGTCGTTGAACAGCACGGTATCCTGCGGCACCACCCCGATCTGCGCGTGCAGGCTGTCCTGGGTGACGTCGCGCACGTCCTGCCCGTCGATGCGCAGCGCACCCGACACGACGTCGTAGAACCGGAACAGCAGCCGCCCGATGGTCGACTTGCCCGACCCCGACGGCCCGACGATGGCCACTGTCTGTCCGGCGCCGACCCTAAGCGACACGCCCTTCAGGATCGGACGTTCCGGATCATACCCGAAGACCACGTCGTCCAGGTCAACCTCGCCGCCGTTCACCTTCAGATCGCGGGCATTTTCGGCGTCGCTCACCTCTGGCGGCTGCTCCAGCAGGTTGAACATGTCGGCCATGTCGATCAGCGCCTGACGGATCTCGCGGTAAACGGTGCCGAGAAAGTTCAGCGGCATGGTGATCTGGATCATGTAGGCGTTGACCATGACGAAATCGCCAACGGTCAACGCGCCATTCTGCACGCCGACCGCCGCCATCACCATGACAACGACCAGCCCGGCGGTGATCAGCAGCGACTGGCCGAAGTTCAGGAAGGCCAGCGAATAAGAGGTTTTCAGCGCCGCCGCCACGTAGCGTTCCATGGCGCCGTCATAGCGGTCGGCCTCGCGCCGCTCGGCGCCGAAATACTTCACCGTCTCGAAATTCAGCAGGCTGTCGATGGCCTTCTGGTTGGCGTCGGTGTCCTGGTCGTTCATTTCCTTGCGGATCTTCACCCGCCACTCGGTGACGGCGAAGGTGAACCAGATGTATAGGCCGATGGTCACGACCACGACGGCCAGGTACCAGATATCGAAGACCACCGCGAGGACGACGCCGATCATCAAGAGTTCCAGGATCAACGGCCCGATCGAGAACAGCAGGAACCGCAGCAGGAATTCCACGCCCTTCACGCCGCGCTCGATGATGCGGGACAGACCGCCGGTCTTGCGGGTGATGTGATAGCGCATCGACAGCCGGTGGATGTGCTGGAACGTCTCCAGCGCCAGCTGCCGCAGCGCGCGCTGACCCACGCGGGCGAAGATCACGTCGCGCAATTGCTGGAAGCCCACGGTCATAAGCCGCGCCATGCCATAGGCCACTGTCAGCCCGATGGCGCCCAGCGCAAGCCACATGCCCGGCTCGGCCTCGCCGGCCAGCGTGTCGACGGCGGCCTTGTAGAAGAACGGCGTGCCGACCGCGATCACCTTGGCCAAAAACAGCACCAGCAGCGCCAGCACGACCCGGCGCTTGACCCAGGGATGCGCCGCCGGCCAGAGATAGGGTGAGACGCGCCGGATCGTGCGCCAGCCGCTGCGGCGCGCTTCGGCTCTCGCCGCCTGTGCCTCGATATCCGTCGTCGCCATGGATTGTCCCGACCGGTCCGAGGTCACACCTAGGCGCGCACGTCCGGGATTGCCAGAGGCCTACTGTACCGGGATCGAGAACACCTGTCCGGGATAGATCAGGTCGGGGTCGCGGATCCGGTCCCGGTTTGCCTCGAACACGCGGACGTAGAGGATGCCCCGTCCGTAGCGTTCGGTGGCGATGCCCCACAGCGTGTTGCCGGGCTGCACGGTGACCAGGCCGACCGGCGGCCGGGGCGTGTCCGGATCGTTCTGCTCGGGCGCCAGCATCGCCAGGGCCTCGGGTTCCTCGCGCTTGAACGGCGTCTCGATGCGCGAGATCACGACGCCCGCATCGTCGACCTCGTCGACGCGCAAAGTGTAGACCCCGGTGTCGACTTGCGGCAGCGGCGTGCGCCATTGGCCGTCGGGGGCGATGCGCGTGGTCTTCACCGGCTTGTTGTCGAGGTAGACACGCACGTAACCCTTTGCCGCCCCGCGTCCGCCCAACGACACCTCGCCCTCGGGATCGTAGGTGATGGTGTCGATCACGACGGTCTGCACCGCATCCGGGTTGGAATCCTGCAAGACTCGCAGCCCGCTATCGTCGGCCAGCAGAACTCGTGGCGCGGCGCTCTCCCCAAGCGCGGCGGTTGCTGGTTCCGGCGTTACAGGTTCCGGGGCCGGCGCGTCGGCGGACCGGTCTTCCGCGACCGCCGCCGGTTCCGCGGGCGTGCCGCCTTCCGGCGCCGCCGCAACCGTCGGCTCTGCGGCAGAGGCGGTATCAGCATCCGATCCGGCAGCCGGGCCGCTCGCTGTCACGGGCTCTTCCGCCGCGCGCTCGGGGCTCGCCGGTGTCGGGGTCGGGGTGTCGGTCTCCAGCGCCGCGACGACATCCTGTGCCGGAGCGTCCGAGGCCCCGGACGCAAGGTCCGTCCCGGTCTCGGCATTCCCTGTCGTCGCGGCGACGGGCCCTGCCCCTACGGCTCCCGCATCGGTCTCTGCCGCCGCCAAGGCCGTTTTGGACGCACCGCTTTCCGGCTTTGCCTCTGCCGCAAGGGTCTTCGGCGAGGGCGCCAGCACCACCGTCTCCGCCGAGCGCACCGGTTCCGCGCCGTCGGGCGAGACGCTCAGCGCGACGGTCCGGGGCCGGCCGGACAGCGGCACGGTGAACAGCGCGACGAAGCCGCCGGCCGCATCCGCCGTTGCGCGGCCGACCTCGCTGTCGTCGAGCAGGATAGAGACCAGCGCGCCCGGCGCCGCGCGTCCGGCGACCACCGCATTGCCCTCGGCATCGATGCGGACGACGTCAAACCGTGGCGGTTGCGTGTCCGGGTCGCTCTCGGGTGCCGCTTCGGCGGCAGACTGCGGGTCGGGGTCCGCCCCGGTCGCAGGCGTCGCAGCCGGCTCAGGATCGGCCTCTGCCGTCTCGGGCGGGGCGACAGGCGCGGCGGTTTCCGCTGAAACGGACGCAGCTTCCGTGGACTCTGCCGGAAGCGCCGCGACTTCCGTCTCCGGACCCGGAGTGTCCGATGGATCGGCGGCACCCTCCGGTTTCGCCGCCGCGGGTTCAGGCGCGACGGTGGCGTCCGGCCCGACCGCGGTGGCCATCGGCGCATCGGTTCGCATCGCCTGATAGCCGAAATATCCCGCCAGGGCGGCGACGGCGGCAAAGGCGATGGCGCCCAGGGCAATCCTGCCAGGCCGGCGAGCAGACGAGTCCGCCATGTTTCCCCTTCATTCGCCCAGGTCCCCAATGGGCGGTTGAGCAACCATATCAACAGGGCTATCAGGGGTCAAAACCCATAGCCTTAAAGGGCAGTCATGCCAACGTCTCCCCGCTCGATCTGTGTCTTTTGCGGCTCACGGCCCGGCGCCGATCCGGCCTATGCCGAGGCAGCCACCGCGCTGGGAGCCGCGCTGGCCGCCGAGGGCTGGCGGCTGGTCTACGGCGCGGGCGATATCGGCCTGATGGGCGCCGTGGCGCAATCGGCGCAGGCGGCGGGCGGCGAGACCTTCGGCGTGATCCCGATCCACCTGATGCAGCGCGAGATGGGAAAACGCGACGTCAGCCGGTTCATCGTCACCGAGAACATGCACGAGCGGAAAAAGGTCATGTACATGAATTCCGACGCCATCGCCGTTCTGCCCGGCGGCGCGGGATCGCTCGACGAGTTCTTCGAGGTGCTGACCTGGCGCCAGCTCGGCCTGCACCGCAAACCGATTTATCTTCTGAATATCAATGGTTACTGGGACAAGCTTATTGCACTTCTTGACCACGTGATCGCCGACGGTTTCGCCGACGCGTCCCTGCGCGGGTTCGTCGGCACTGCTGCCGGCGTCCCGGCAATGATCGAGGCGCTGCGCCGCGACATCGCCTGAGGCTGCGGGCCGTCAGCCGGCCCCCAGAGTGTCGACCACGCCGACCTCGCTGATTCCGGTCAGCTCGGCGATCACCGCGCCGGTATCGGCGTTGATCTCGGACGTGACCGGCGCCAGCGTCGCCTGCGCCAGATCGCGGATTTCGGGGTCGAGGTCGTCGCGCCATATCGACCAGACCGGATAGGGAAAGGTCGGCGCGTCCGGCACCAGGTGCAATTCGCCCCGGTCGAGATGGCGCTTGATGTAGCGCGCCGGCAGATAGGCGGCGGCGCGGCGGCGGACGACGTAATCCGCGGCCATCGCCCCCAGCGACAGCGTCAGCCCGGGATTCGTCAGGTCCGGCAGTTCCAGGGCATGGGCATGGACGAATTCCGGCCCCCAGTCGACGAACACGTAATGCGCGGCGATGTCGGCCAGCCCGGCCTCCCACGAGGCCGCCAGCACCAGTTCTTCCTCCAGCACCTTCTGGGCAGACAACCCGGGCCGCAGCTGCGGCGTGTAAAGCAGCCCGACCTGGACGACGCCCTCGATCAGCAGCCGGGTGATGCGGTCCGGCATGCCCAGTTCGGCTCGGACGTTCAGCGTCGGCATCTCGTCTTGCATCCGGTCGATCCACCGGAACCCCAGACGCGGCCACAGCGAATACTGCGCGCCGAGGCTCAGCGACTTGGTATATCCCGCCGGCACGCCGATCTGCTGGCGGGCCTCCTCCCAGATCTTGATCAGCGACAGCGCATAGCGCTCGAACTCGCGGCCCGCCGATGTCAGTTCGGCCCCGGCCCGCGACCGCACGAACAGCGCCTTTCCCAAAGAGTCCTCCAGCCGTTGCACCCGCAGGCTGACCGCGGACTGGGTGACGAACAGCCGGTCGCTGGCGTTGACGAATGATCCGGTCGCGGCGACTTCCAGGAAGGTGCGAATAAGGACGATGTCCATGGGCAATCCATAAAGAATATTTGTTTCAACTATGTTTTCTATTCGTTTTTCTCAGAAGAAGGAAGCCGATATTCCGACCGGAGTGAAGGCGAATCGTTTCCACTGAACCAACAGGCCCGTGCGGCGATCCCCCGCCAGCGGGCCGCGATACGCCTCCACGCATCGAAACCTACTGCCAGAGGAGAGAGAACGATGTTGAAGATTGTCACGCGCAAAGCCGCGGCCGCTACCCTGCTCACCGCCGCGCTCGCGCTGTCGGCCTGCTCCACCGAGCAGGTGATCGACAACTCGGCGGGCGCCGCTGCAGGGGCCACCAAGGTCGTCGCCAAAGGCGTCGTCGGCGCCGGCAAGCTGGCCTACAAGGGCGGCAAGAGCCTGATTGCCAGCGATGAATGATCGCGGCGGCGCCGCCGTTCGACGGGCACAGCACTGCCCCATGGATCAAGGCGCCCGCCGGGGATGTCCTGGCGGGCGCCGCGCATTCGGGAGATCCTAGATCGTCGGCTCGCGCTTCTCGGGCTCCAGCTCGCGCAAAAGCAGCTTTTCGATCTTCGTCAAGGGATGCCCGGTAAGGTTCTTGGCGACCTCGCCGACCACCTTGTCGGTCACCTCCTGGTGCAGATGCGGCCGCATCGCGCCCAGCGTATCCGGCGCCGCCACCAGCACGATGCGGTCGAAATCGCCGCGATGCGCCATCCTGTAAAGCCGCTCTGCCAGGTCCTCGGCGAACCGCTCCTTGGCCAGCTCGTGCCAGTCGGTGTCATCCAGCGCCGAGCGCTGGTTCTGGCCGGTATCCGGCATGCGCCCCGGACGGTTTGCGGACTGCTCTCTGTCGGACGGATTGTCCTGTTCGTCCTTGCGCACGACCTCCAGATGCGGGTTCTCCGCGTCCGTCAGGTTTCGCGTGAACAGGGCCTTCTCGCTGTCGGCAATCAGCACCCAGGTGCCCTCGGTCAGAACCGCCATGTCAGACGCCCCCCTCGTTGGTGTTCTCGTCCAGTCCCTCGTGCCGCTTGTCGGTCCCCTTCACGCGGGTGGCGCCCGCCGGTCGCACCGTGGCGCGCTTCACCTGGTCGCGGCTGCCGACCTTGCGGACCAGATTGCCACCCGAGGCGCCCTGCTGATCGGGGGTCTCGGGGCCGTCGACCCCGAAGATCTCCTTGGTTTCCTGCTTGCCGTCGTTCGATCGTTTCCGCTCGGCCATCGGGTTCTCCTTGGATTTCGATGCTTGCAGGCTCAACGTGCGCCACCGGGCAGGGTTCCGAACGGAACGCCCCCCGGCGGTCCGGCCGGAGGGCGCAGATCATCACGCGCCCGCGGCGTCAGGCGTTCGACAGCCGCTCGGCCACGTTCTCCCAGTTCACCAGCTTGTCGAGGAAGTTCGACAGGTAGGCGGGGCGCTTGTTGCGGAAGTCGATGTAATAGCTGTGCTCCCACACGTCGCAGCCCAATAGCGCGGTCTGGCCGAAGCACAGGGGATTGATGCCGTTGGCAGTATTGGTGATTTTCAGCTCGCCGCCATCGACCACCAGCCAGACCCAGCCGGACCCGAACTGACCGGCCCCCTTGGCGCCGAACTCCTCCTTGAACTTGTCGACCGAGCCGAAGGCGTCCTTGATACGGCTTTCCAGCTCGGACGGCATCGACGAATTGCCGGGCCCCATCATCTCCCAGAACTGGCAGTGGTTCCAATGCTGACTGGCATTGTTGAACAGCCCCGATTGCGGCACACCCGAGGGATCGTAGGTGGCCTTGACGATCTCTTCGAGAGACTTGCCCTTGTGAGGGCTGTCCGCCAGCAGCTTGTTGCCGTTGTCGACATAGGCCTTGTGGTGAATGTCGTGATGATACTCCATCGTCTCTTTCGACATGCCGTTGCCGGCCAGCGCGTCGTGGGAATAGGGAAGGTCGGGAAGTTCGAATGCCATTTGGTCCCTCTCGGGTTTGGGGTTGAATCTCGCGCGCAGTAAGAGCGCATGTGCGCCGCGCGTCAAGCATAGCACCTAATCCATGTTCGGTCGCCGTCCAGACCCGGCAGCGCGTCACCCGGCGTCGAAGTATCCCACCTCGCTGCCGGGGGTCGCGGCCGTGCGCAAGAGATCGAAGGCGTAGCGCGCCACCGAGCGGAAGCAGATCACGCAGATTGTGGCCTCGTCCGGCATCCAGAAGGCCGCCGGGATCTGCGCCAGGCGCGAGCGGCGGAACTGGCCGGGGCCGAACGCGCCGGGCGACACGTCCGCGGGCGTCAGCTTGGCCAGGACCTCGCGCACCTCGCCGCCCGCAATCCGCAGCATGGCGCGGGCGTCCGAGACATTGACCGCCAAGTGATGAGTTCCCGAAAGCGCCTCGCCCAGCTTTGCAACGGTCTCGCGCGCCTCGGCATAGGGGCACAGCAACAGCAATTCGTCCGGCGACATCCAGGCCAGCGACCGCGCCCCGGCGGTCTCGATGCGCAACGCGCCGGGAAGATCGGTGCCCGCGGCCTGTGTCACCGCCCCCCGGAACCCTGCATCCGACAGATCGCCGCGCAGGGTGATCATTCCTTGCGTCCCGGCATCCTCGACCCGGACGAACCCGTCGAACGACGCCCCGGACAGGGCCGACACCGCTTCAGGCATTCTGCTTCTCCCCGTCCTTGTCGTAGAACACCGGATCGACGATCCGCGCCTTCACCACCGCGCCGTCCGTCCTTGGAAAATCCAGCACCTCGCCCATCCGCTCCGGCCCGTGGCGCACCAGCCCCATCGCGATGCCACGGTCCAGATTGGCCGAGTAGTAGGTCGAGGTCACCCGCCCCTGCATCTTGCGCTGGCCGTTCGCGTTAAGGCCCTCGTCCACCGC
>JAHELH010000102.1 GCA_024644285.1 Paracoccaceae bacterium
TACCGCGATGCCGACCGAACGCATTTCCTTCACGGGTCACAGCGGTGAGGAACTGGCCGCGCGGCTGGACCTGCCGGACGGGCCGCTTCTTGGCTGCGCCCTGTTCGCCCATTGCTTCACCTGCGGCAAGGAC
This sequence comes from Paracoccaceae bacterium, assembly GCA_024644285.1. Taxonomy (GTDB): domain Bacteria; phylum Pseudomonadota; class Alphaproteobacteria; order Rhodobacterales; family Rhodobacteraceae; genus JAHELH01. The sequence continues at coordinate 134 of JAHELH010000102.1, forward strand.
ATCCCCGCCGCACGGCGGATCGCCAGCCGGCTGGCCTCGATGGGCCTTGCGGTGCTGCGCTTTGACTTCACCGGGCTGGGGCATTCGAAAGGCGAGTTCGAAAACACGTCCTTCACCTCGAACGTCGCCGACCTCGTGGCCGCCGCCGGCTATCTGAAGGAGCGAAAGCTGGCGCCGAAGCTCTTGATCGGCCATTCGCTGGGTGGCGCGGCGGTGCTGCGGGCGGCGGGAGAGATGCCCTCGGTCAAGGCGGTGGTCACCATCGGCGCACCCTTTGACCCCGGCCACGTGACGCATAATTTCGCCGACGCCTTGCCCGACATCATCAAGAAGGGCTCGGCCGAGGTGAACCTTGGCGGCCGCCCCTTCCGCATCGGCCGCGACTTCGTGCGCGACGTGCAGGAGGAACGTCTCGGCCCGTCGATCGCCAAGCTGCAGCGGGCGCTTCTGGTGCTGCACGGCCCCCGCGACGCTATCGTGCCGATCGACAATGCCGCAAACATCTTCATGGCGGCGAAGCATCCGAAGAGTTTCGTTACCCTGGACAATGCCGACCACCTGATCAGCCGGCCCGAGGATGCCGAATACGCCGCCGAGGTGATCGCCGCCTGGTCCGCCCGGTACATCGATATGCGCCCGCCCGCGCCGCCGCCGGGAGCGCCGGAAGGCATTGTCCGCGTCAGCGAGGCCGATCCGGGCGGATTTCTGCAAGACGTCAATCACGGGCCGAAACACCACACTCTGGCAGACGAGCCGTTGGCCTATGGCGGCACCAATCGCGGCATGACGCCCTACGGCTTCCTGGCGGCCGGGCTTGGCGCCTGCACCTCCATGACGATCCGGATGTATGCCCGACGCAAGGGCTGGCCATTGGCTCACGTAAGCGTAGATGTCACCCACGACAAAGTGCACGCTCAGGATGCCGGCCCTGGCGCCGGCTCGCACAAGGTCGACACCTTCCGCCGGGTGATCACGCTGGAAGGTGAACTCGATGCCGAAATGCGCGGCAAGCTGCTGGAGATTGCCGACAAGTGCCCGGTGCACCGGACGCTGGAGAATGTGGCGCATGTCGAGACGGAATTGCTGGAGGCTGTCGTTCAGTAGGCCGCAGCACGCGGTCTATTCCTGGACTGGCTGAACCTAGCCACCCGGGCGCACATAAGTGCTGTGCAATTCATAGTCTTTGCGGGGACCGCTGACACGCCACAGGGCCTCCCATCTCGGCCATGCGACGAAGTCGTACTGCACCTCATAAGTGTCGGGGTCGCAGAAATGCGTGGCGGCCGGCCTTTGAGCCGCCAACTCTATCGTGTGAAACGGGCGACCATCCTCGAACAGGACGTCGATGCCGTTCGGCGCCGGGCGCCAGAGATATCGGCGTTCGGCCTGCAGGGGCGCCTCACCGGGAAACTGCAGCACGCCATATTCGTCATAGAGCAGACCCGCGCCGGAGGGCGCGAACCGCGCCTCGCCTTCGAAGCGTCCGGTGCGGCAAAGCAAATGGTCTGCGATCGTTCGGTCGATCCGCCAGCGGCCCTCGAAATCCTTCAGATCCACGCGACGCCGTGCCTTTCGTTTCCGCAGGTTAACGGGGTCGGGACGCGTCGCATCTCGCGCTCTCCTTGAAGGTCCCCTGCCCCCGGTCTAAACCGCGCCCGAACCGCGTACAAACCAAAAGGCAGCCCGATGATCCCCCGCTATTCCCGGCCCGAAATGGTGGCGATCTGGTCGCCGGAGACGAAGTTCCGGATCTGGTTCGAGATCGAGGCGCATGCCTGCGACGCCCAGGCCGAACTGGGCGTGATCCCCAAGGAGAACGCGCAGGCGGTCTGGCAGGCGCAGGACGCCACCTTCGACGTCGCCCGTATCGACGAGATCGAGGCGGTGACCAAGCACGACGTCATCGCCTTCCTGACCCACCTGGCCGAAATCGTCGGGCAGGACGCGGCGCGTTTCGTGCATCAGGGGATGACGTCTTCGGACGTTCTGGACACGACACTGAATGTTCAGCTTGTGCGCGCTGCCGACATCCTGCTGACGGACATGGATGCGCTGCTGGCGGCGCTGAAGCGGCGCGCGCTGGAACACAAGGACACGGTGCGGATCGGCCGCAGCCACGGCATCCACGCCGAGCCCACGACGATGGGCCTGACATTCGCGCGGTTCTACGCCGAGATGGACCGGAATCGTGCCCGTCTGGTGAACGCCCGTTCAGAAATCGCCACCGGCGCGATCAGCGGCGCGGTGGGCACCTTCGCCAATATCGACCCGGGCGTCGAGGCGCATGTCTGCAAGAAGATGGGACTGCGCCCGGAACCGATCAGCACCCAGGTGATCCCGCGCGACCGGCATGCGATGTTCTTCGCCACGTTGGGCGTCATCGCGAGTTCGATTGAAAACATCGCAGTCGAGATTCGCCACATGCAGCGGACGGAGGTGCTGGAGGCCGAGGAGTTCTTCTCCAAAGGACAGAAGGGCTCCAGCGCCATGCCGCACAAGCGCAACCCCGTCCTGACGGAAAACCTCACCGGGCTGGCGCGCCTTGTGCGCATGGCGGTGATCCCGGCGATGGAGAACGTGGCGCTCTGGCACGAGCGCGACATCTCGCATTCCTCGGTCGAACGGATGATCGCGCCGGACGCCACGATCACGCTGGATTTCGCCTTGGCGCGCCTGACCGGAGTGATCGACAAGCTGGTCATCTATCCCGACAACATGATCGCCAACATGAACAAGTTTCGTGGCCTCATTCATTCGCAACGCGTCCTGCTTGCGCTCACCCAGAAAGGCGTCAGCCGCGAGGACGCCTACGCGGTGGTTCAGCGCAACGCGATGAAGGTCTGGGAGCACGGCGCCGATTTCAAGTCCGAGCTGAAGTCCGACCCGGACGTGACCGTCGCGCTGAGCGACGCCGAAATCGAGGACAAGTTCGATCTGGGCTATCATACCAAGCACGTGGACACGATCTTTGAGCGGGTTTTCGGCGGTCATTGATTGCGGTCTTTGGCCGAAACCGAATTCGTGTTAGGATCGCGGCGATCAGTCCGGAGGAAACCATGACCATCCGCATCCTGACCGCCGCGGTTTTGCTTGCCATCGCACCGTCCTTCGCCCTCGCCATGGGCGGGTGCAACCGCGACCACATCAACGAACAGGTCAGCAGTTGCGCCGACGGCTATGTCTGGGACAGCGCCGCGGGAACCTGCGTCGAGCAGGTGACCGGCTAGTCCATCCAGCCGACGCCACTTCTGCGTAAGCGCGCGACGTTAAGCCGTCACGCCGCATACTGGCCGCACGGCATTACGCGGCATCCGCCCGCGAATTCGATGCGGCGGTTAGGCAAAGATTAGGACCTCTCTGCAAGTCTGCGCGCCGACCCACTTGCGGAGTAAGAAGTGCCGACAAACGTAGCCGTTCCCGGCGCGCCGCCGCCTGCGCCATCGGGTGACCTGGCACCGCCGCGCTCGCTGACCCGGCGGCAGAAGGCCGCCATCGTGGTGCGCCTTTTGCAGGCCGAGGGCATCTCCGTGTCATTGGCCAAGCTGCCCGACACGCTGCAGGCCGCCCTTACCCGCGAGATCGGGTCCATGCGCTACGTCGATCGGGCGACACTCGGTGCGGTCATCGCGGAATTCGTCAGCGAACTGGACAGTGTCGGCTTGGCGTTTCCCAGCGATATCGGCGGCGCGCTCTCGCTGCTGGACGGGACCATCAGCACCGAGACGGCCGCGAAGCTGAGGCGCGAGGCCGGGCTGTCGACGATGGCCGACCCGTGGGGGCGACTGGCCGAGCTGGATGCCACGCGGCTGGTCTCGATCCTCGAAGAGGAAAGCATCGAGATCGGCGCGGTCATGCTGTCCAAGCTGAAAGTGTCGAAGTCCGCGGAGCTGCTTGGATTGCTGCCGGGCGAACGCGCGCGGCGCATCGCATTCGCGATGTCGCAAACCGGTGCCGTCGCTCCGGCCACCGTGGAGCGCATCGGCGCGGCGCTTGCGGCACAGATCGACGCCGCCGCCCCGCGCGCCTTCGACGACGCCCCGGTGGAGCGTATCGGCGCGATCCTGAATTCCTCGCCGGCCGTCACACGCGACGAGGTTCTGGAAGGCCTGGACGCCGAGGACCAGGACTTCGCCGAGCAGGTGCGAAAGGCGATCTTCACCTTTGCAAACATTCCGGACCGGATCGACCCGCGCGACGTGGCCAAGATCGTCCGCGGCGTGGAGGCCGCAAATCTGACTACTGCTTTGGGTGCCGCGTCGGCCACGGAAGGCGACGCTCCGGCAGCCGAGTTCATCCTTGCCAATATGTCGCAGAGGATGGCGGCGCAGCTGCGCGAAGAGATCGAAACCCTGGGCAAGATCAAGGCGAATGAGGGTGAGGCGGCAATGGCGGCGGTCGTCGCCGTCATCCGGGAACTGGAAGCAGCGGGCGAGATCATACTGGTCGCGGAAGAGGATTAGCGCCTTTCCCGTGCAGTGCGGGGCGGCGTTGCCGGGTGCGCTGCGCAAGGCAAGCTGCCGTGCCGGCACCGCTGGACACCCTTGGCGCCGCTGCATAACCTTCCGCCATGACCGATGGACGCAGATGGCATGACATGGGCGGGGCCGAGGCCGGTTCGATCGACCGGGCCGAGCACGATTACAGCCTTTGGGAAAAGCGCGTCGATGCGCTGATGACCCTTGCCTCGCAGCGCGGCCATTTCACCGTCGACGGGCTGCGCCGCGCGCTGGAAGACATGGGGCCCGAAGCCTTCGAGTCCATGACCTACTATGAACGCTGGATCGCCGCCATCAATCAGAACCTGATCGAGGCTGGAGTCTACTCGATCGATGAACTGGGCCGCCGCATGGCCGAGGTCCAGGCCCGGGGCGGAACCTATGGCGAGGCCACCCGTGACTGAGCGGAACGCGACCCGGTCGGACGAAGAGACGTCTGCGCCGTCGTTGGCGGGTCGTGTGCGGGTCGCCGCGATGATGCCGCCGGGCCATGTCCGAACGCCGGCTTATCTGCGCGGCAAGACCGGAACGATCGAGCGCGCGCTCGGGGCGTTCGCCAATCCCGAGAAGCTCGCCTACGGCTTGCCTGCAGAGAAGCGACGGCTTTACCGGGTGCGCTTTACGATGGACGAACTCTGGGGCGCCGAAGCCGAAACGCCCGGCGACACGCTCGACGCAGAGATTTACGACCATTGGCTGGAAAGGGTGGCCGACTGATGCCGCACGACCATGCAGACCATCTGTCGCCTTCGGGCCATCCCTACCGGCCCGACGACGACGTCCCGCTCAGCTATTGGCAAGCGATGGAAATCGCGGTGCGGGAGTTGCTTGTTGAAAAGGGCGAGGTCACGGCGGAAGAGATTGCACGGCAGATCGACGCAATGGACGCCCGCTCGCCGGCGGACGGGGCGGCGGTCGTTGCACGGGCCTGGACCGATCCGGCATTCAAGGCCCGTCTGCTAAAGGACGCCTCGGCCGCAAGCCGCGAGATGGGGTACGACATCGGTGCGCTGAAGCTTATCGCCGTCGAGAACACCGCCTCGGTGCACAATGTCGTCGTCTGCACCCTTTGCTCCTGCTATCCGCGCAACCTCCTTGGCCTGCCGCCGGACTGGTACAAGTCGCGCGCCTATCGCAGCCGGGTGGTGAAAGCGCCGCGCGCGGTTCTTAGGGAATTCGGGGTCGAATTGCCCCAGGATGTCACGATCCGGGTTCATGACAGCACCGCCGACATGCGCTACATCGTCCTGCCGGAGCGGCCCGCCGGCACCGAGGCGCTGGACGCCGGGGCAATGGCGGCACTGGTAACGCGGGATTCCATGATCGGCACCGGCCTGCCCCGAACGCCCACCTGATCCCCCAAAGGCTTGATCCCGCACCGCCAGATGGAAGCCCCGAGAAAAACCCCCGTGGACTACTTTGCCAACCTGGCGCTGCGCGGGCTGATCGGCCTCTGTCTTGCCCTGCCCTATCGCGTACGCGTGCCGTGCATGGGCTGGATCGTGGCACGCCTGATCGCGCCGATTGCCGGCTGGCCGCGGCGCATCCGCGAGAACGTGGCATATGTCATGCCGGATATGCCGCAGGCCGACCTGCGCAGGCTCGTGCGGGGGGTGCCGGACAATTTCGGCCGGTCGCTGATCGAGATCTATTCGGGCGAGGAATTCCGCGCACGGGTCAAGGACATCCCGTTTTCCGGCGGCGGCGTGGCGGCACTGGCCGAGGCCAAGGCAGCAGGCCGCCCGGTGATGCTGGTGACCGGGCATTTCGGCAACTACGACGCGCCGCGCGCCGCGCTTGTGGCACAGGGCTATCCCGTCGGCGGTCTGTTCCGGCCGGCCCGCAACGACTATTTCAACGATCATTATGCGGCGGCGATCGCGGCACTGGGCGAGCCGATGTTCAGCACCGACCGGCGGGATCTGCCGAGGATGATCCGCTTCATCCGAGACGGCGGCATGCAGGGCATCGTGATCGATCTCAATGCTTTCGGCGGCGAGGTCCTCGATTTCCTCGGCAAGCCGGCGCTAAGCGCGGTTTCAGCCGCCGAAATGGCCTTGAAATACAACGCGCTTCTGGTGCCGATCTACGGTATCCGGCAGCCCGACGGCCTGTCCTTCGATATCCGCATCGAGGCGCCGGTTCCGCACAGCGATCCGATCACGATGACCCAGGCGCTGAACGACAGCCTCGCCGCGCTGGTGCGGCAATATCCCGATCAGTGGTTCTGGATCCATCGTCGCTGGAAGCTGCCGCGGCAGGCCAACTGAACGCGCGTTCAAATTGCGCTACGTTGCCCGCCTAACGCACACGCGCCGCCGCCAGGATTTCACGGTGCCCCGGCCTTTGCAGCAGCACCACGACCGGGTCGTCGCCCGGCGCCGCGACGGACAGGTCGAGCGGTTCGGTCCCGTCCCAGACACCCAGAAGCGACCACTCGGTGACGATGTTGTGGTATGTGAAGGTGCGCCCGGCATTCTCGCCGCGCCCGATCTCGACCGTTTCGCTGGGATTGTAGCGCACGAACTGCACCTGCAGCGGCGTCGGCCCCGTGTTGAAGGGATTGCACCTGATCGACACCGAATTGCCGTTGCGCACGATCTTCAGATCGGCGGGATGCGCCGCATCGCCATGCTTTTCGATCAGCTTGGCAAGTTCCATCGGCTTGTAGCCTACCACATGATCGACACCGCCCACGATCATCTGCGGCGTATAGATGGTGCGGTGCCCCGCAGCGCGGGCATAACCGCGTTGCCGCTTGGTGAATGCGGGCTGCGCGAAACTGTCCTTCCAGCCGATGTAATCCCAGTAATCGACATGCAGCGCCAACGGGATCACATCCTCCATCTTGGCAAGCTCTTCGAGCAATTCGTCGGCGGGCGGACAGGACGAGCAGCCCTGGCTGGTGTAAAGTTCGACAACGACGGGATTGGTTTGCGCCTCGGCCGCGGAAACGAGGAGGGCACCGGCGGTCCAGACCGCGGCCAGTATGTTGCGCATGACGAACCCCTCTTGCCTCTTGCCCCCCAGACTTACTCAATTAGACTTGGCCTCGCCAATCAAGGTTTAGCGAGGCTTCGGTAACGCCTTGTAAACTGCCAGAGACGGATTGCGGTTCGGTGTGCAACGGTATACAGAACGGCGAAAATCCGATTTGACCAATCAACGAACGCCTCAGGGAGGTTGCCCGCATGCCCATCGTCGTCGGACAGGACACGTCGAAGACCCGCAAGACTCTCACGGCCGGTGGCGCCAGCGTTGCCTATTATTCGATCCCGGCCGCCGAAGAAGCCGGGCTCGGCGAGTTCGGCCGGCTGCCCGCCGCGCTGAAGGTGGTGTTGGAGAACATGTTGCGGTTCGAGGACGGCAAGACCGTGTCGACCGAGGACATCAAGGCCTTCGCGGAATGGGCGAAACAGGGTGGCCGGAACCCGCGCGAGATTGCCTATCGTCCCGCCCGCGTGCTGATGCAGGACTTCACCGGCGTGCCCGCGGTCGTCGACCTTGCCGCGATGCGCGACGGCATCGTGGCGCTTGGCGGCGATGCGGAAAAGATCAATCCCCTGAACCCGGTGGATCT
>JAHELH010000405.1 GCA_024644285.1 Paracoccaceae bacterium
TGATCGACGTGCTGCGCGGCGACCTGTCGCTCAGGCGCGACCTTGGCGAGGTGGCGCTCGAGGCCGGCGACCGCGTGGTGCTGCGCTCGGAAGTGTCGGAGCTGCTGGGCCTGCAGGCCAATCCGCAACTGCGCACCGTCGACAAGCTCGGCTCGGTCGAGACCTCGACCGTCGAGGTGCTGATCACGCCGGGCTGCAAGATGGTCGGCCGCTCGCTGGGCGCGATGCGGCTGCGGCGGCGCTACGGCGTCTACGTGCTGGCGGTGCACCGGCGCAACCAGAATATCGGCCGGCAGCTGGACGACGTGGTGGTGCGGGTGGGCGACACGCTGCTGCTGGAGGGCAGCGCCGAGGCGATCCAGCGGCTGGCCGCAGATATGGACCTGATCGACGTCTCCAAGCCCGCCGACCAGCCCTATCGCCGCAGCCACGCGCCGGTGGCGCTGGGCGCGCTGGCGGGCATCGTGGTGCTGGCCGCCTTCGGCGTGGCGCAGATCCTGCTGCTGGCGATGATCGCGGTGGCGGTTGTGTTGCTGACCCGCTGCATCGATGCCGACGAGGCGTTCTCGTTCATCGACGGGCGCCTTCTGGCGCTGATCTTCGCGATGCTGGCGGTGGCGACGGCGCTGGAAACCTCCGGTGCCATCCACCTGATCGTCAAGGCCATCGCCCCGATGATCGGCACCTTCTCGCCGTTCTTCGTGGTCTGGTCGATCTACCTGCTGACCTCGATCCTGTCCGAGACGATCAACCACGCCGTCGCGGTGGTCGTCACCCCGGTCGCCATCGGCCTCGGCCTGTCGCTGGGCGTCGATCCGCGGCCGCTGGTCATCGCGGTGATGGTTGCCGCCAGCGCCACCTTCGCCACGCCGATCAGCTACCAGACCAACATGATGGTCTACGGACCCGGCGGATACCGCTTCGTCGATTTCCTGCGCGTGGGCATCCCGCTGAACCTGTCGGTGGGGCTCTTGGCCTCGATGCTGATCCCGCTGATCTGGCCGCTTTGACGCCAGTGCGCCGGGCGGTGCGTTTGCCCCTTACACCTGCCGCCGATTTGCGCGCATAATCGGGACGAGCGCGGACCCGAAGGATTGCCTTCGATGATCGATTTCGGCTTTACCCAAACCCAGGAGGCCTGGCTGACCCTGTCGGTCGTCGTCCTGATGTTCGTGCTGTTCGTGCAGGAACGCTATACGGCGGAAACGGTGGCGATCACCGGCGTCGCCGTGCTGCTGGTGCTCGGTCTTCTACCTTACGACGCGGCGCTGACGGTGTTGTCGAACCCCGCGCCCTGGACCATCGCGGCGCTGTTCCTGATCATGGGCGGGCTGGTGCGCACCGGGGCGCTGGAATGGATCACCCAGAACGCCGAACGCAACGCCCGTGCCCGGCCGCGCGCGACGCTGTCGGGTCTATTGCTGTTCGTGGCGTTCGCCTCGGCCTTCATGAACAACACGCCCGTGGTGGTGCTGATGATCCCGGTCTTCGCCCAGGTCGCCCGCACGCTGGGCGTGTCGCCGTCCAAGCTGTTGATCCCGCTCAGCTATGCCGCGATCCTGGGCGGCACCCTGACGCTGATCGGCACCTCGACGAACCTGCTCGTCGACGGTGTGGCGCGGTCCAAGGGGCTGGAGGCGTTCGGCATATTCGAGATCACCGCGCTGGGGGCGGTGCAGGTGGCGGTGGGCTTCGCCTATCTCGCGCTGGTCGGCCGGCACCTGCTGCCCGAGCGCCAGACCCTGGGCGGGCTGCTGGGCGGCAAGCGCAAGATGAAGTATTTCACCGAGGTCGCGGTGCCCGAAGGCAGCTCGCTGATCGGCCAGGCGCCGGGCGAGGTCGACCTGTTCGGCCGCGATGGCGTGCGCCTGGTCGACGTGCTGCGCCGCGAGACCTCGCTGCGCCGGGACCTCAAGGAGGTCACGCTCGAGGCCGGCGACCGCGTGGTGCTGCGCACCGAGGTCGAAGAGCTGCTGGGCCTGCAGCAGAACCCCGACCTGCGGATGGTCGACAAGCTGAGTTCGGTCGAGACCTCGACCGTCGAGGTGCTGATCACGCCGGGCTGCAAGATGGTCGGCCGCTCGCTGGGCGCGATGCGGCTGCGGCGGCGCTATGGCGTCTACGTGCTGGCGGTGCACCGGC
>JAHELH010000406.1 GCA_024644285.1 Paracoccaceae bacterium
CCGATCTCCTTCTTCCAGAACGGCGCGCGGGACTTGAGGTAATCCATCAGGAATTCCGCCGCGGCGAAGGCCTCGGCGCGGTGGCGGGACGCGGTGGCGACCATCATGATCTGCGCGCCGGGTTGCAGCCGCCCGTAGCGGTGGATCACCAGCGCGCCGGTCAGGTTCCAGCGCGAGATCGCCTCGTCGCGGATCGCCGAGATCGCCCTTTCAGTCATGCCGGGATAGTGCTCGATCACCATCTCGCGCAGATCGCCGCGGTCGTCGCGGACGCGGCCGCCAAAGCTGACCACCGCGCCGGCATTGTCCTGCCCGGCCGCGAACGCATTCAGTTCGGCGCCGGCATCGAACGGGTCCGCCTGCACCCGCACGCCCATTTCAGCCCCCGGTCATCGGCGGAAAGAACGCCACCTCGCGCACGCCCTCGAGCGGCGCGTCGAAATCGGCAAGCTCCTGGTCCAGTGCGACGCGCAGCGCCGAGACGTCGGCAAAGGCAGCCGCGTAGCGCGCCTCGCGGGTCTTAAGCTCGGCCACCAGGTCGGTCACGGTCGCGGCGCTGGTTTCCACTTGCTCGCGCGGCAGGCCGATGCGCTCGCGCACCCAGGCGAAATAGAGCACGTCGATCATGTGCCCGTCTCCTCGCGGAAGAATGGCAGGGATTTGCGGAAATAGTCCCAGCCGGTCACCAGCGTCAGCGCGGCGGCGATCCACAGCAGCACCACCCCGCCCCACCAGGAATACCACGCCATGTCGAAATACCAAACCAGGCCCACGACATCGGGCTCGCGGCCCGCAAAGATACCCTCGACAATCGCGGCGTCCATGCCGACGGTGCGCTCGATCAGTTCATGCTCGAAGATGCCTTTGGCGAACAGGACGGCAAGCGCCACCATCTGCGCCATGGTCTTCCACTTCGCCAGCTTGGTGACCTTCAGCGCGCGCGCCTTGTCGCCCAGATATTCGCGCAGCCCGCTGACGAAGATCTCGCGGAACAGGATCACCGTGGCAGGCAGCAGGATCCAGGGATCCATGCCGTCCGGCCTGCCAGCCCCCGAGAAGGCGGTGATCACCAAGAGCGCGATCACCACCATCGCCTTGTCGGCGATCGGGTCGAGCATCGCGCCGAAGGCGCTTTCCTGCTTCCAGGCGCGGGCGAGATAGCCGTCGATGTAGTCGGTGATCGCCGCCCCGATGAAGAGCAGCATCGCGAACCAGTCGGCCCAGGGGCGGGCGAAATAGAGGAACATCACGGCGACGCCCGGCGCGGCCAAAAGGCGCAGCGTGGTCAGGATGTTCGGGATCGTCCAGTTCATGCGCCTTTCCTACTCCGCCAGCGCGGCGCAGGAAAGGCGCGGTTTCGGTATCGTGAGATCAGGGCTGCACGAAATAGTTGTCCGATGTGTAGTCGGGACGGGCCGGGTCGGTGAAATCGGTGCGGATGGTGACCCGCAGCCGGCCGCCTCCCACCATCCGGGCATAGACGTCACGCTTGGCATAGCCCTGGTCGTAGTGTGCGTGGAGCCAGCCAGTATCGAGCCGGCGGGCACGGGCGGTGCCCCAGTCGCAGTCGCGGGGCGTGCAAGCGCCCCAGAGATGCATCGACCAGGAGACCTCCGGCTGCAGCCAGACGTTCCGCGACTCCCGGCAGCTGTAATTGACGCGGACGCGGGTGATCGAATCCGTGGCCGGATTGATATTGCGCCAGCCGCCGTCCTCGGCGGGGTCGCTGCAACCGGCGCTGGCCGAGCCCGCCATCAGGCCGAGACATAGGGCGGCGGCAGTGAAGAGGGTCTTGCGAAACATTGTCGTGCTCCTTGCTTGGGTGCGGCGCGGAGAAGTCCGCGTTCCGGGTATGTGTCGGTGTGGATGGCCGGATGGTTCAGAATCCCGCCGACAAGGCATTTCGAAGTGCCTTGTCGCAAGGGCCTTCGAAGGCCCTTGCAAGCGGCCTGGCCCTCAGCCGCGCTCGTGGAAATAGTCGTAGATCGTCTCGGCCATGCTGTCCGAGATGCCGTCGACCGCCTTGAGATCGCCAAGACCCGCCCGCGCCACCGCCTTGGCGGAGCCGAAATGCGCCAGCAGCGCCCGTTTGCGCGCCGCGCCGACCCCCGGCACGTCGTCGAGCGGCGTGGCGCCGAC
>JAHELH010000103.1:0-2533 GCA_024644285.1 Paracoccaceae bacterium
TGCCGCAGGGCCTGCTGTGCAGCGGGACCGAGCCGTTCTGGTCGCTGCGGCTTTCGGGCGGCGGCGCGGTCTATTCCGGCATCGACGGCGAGGCGCTGGCGCTGAGCCTGACCGGCGCGCTGACGAACGAAGCGCGCGGTCCGTTCCCGGCGATCCTGTCGCATGGCGGGCCGACGGCGGCGACCATGTCCTTCATCGAACCGATGGTCTGCTCGGATGGAATGAGCGACCGCGACTACCCCTGGCGCGCGCTGTTCCTCTTGTCCACCGCCGAGGGCCAGCGCCTGCTGGACGGCTGCTGCCAGTTGCCGCTTGAGGCCGGGCTGCATTAGGCGCAGGAAGACCGCCATGCGCGCGATCGTGTTTCCCGTCCTGCTGACCGCCCTGCCCGCCGCCGCGGCCGCCGAGACCTGGCGCTGCGCCGGCACCGACCCGGGCTGGCGGCTGCGGTTCGACGCGACGCAGGCCGAGTTCAGCTTTCCCGCGACGACGCAGATGGACGTGATGCAGCAGAACCAGGCCGAGGGGCGCGACTGGCCGCGGGCGCTGACCCTGGTCGGCGACCGCGACACCGCCATAGTGATCCTCGAGCCGCTGGCCTGCGGCACGACGGACGCAGAACACCCCTACCGCGTCCTGGTGCTGACCCAGCGCGGCCAGACGCCGATCCTGCTGGCCGGCTGCTGCGAGGCGCCGAGGTGAACGACCACCAGCCGCTGCGCGCGGCGGCCTGGATGATCGGCGCCATCGTGTCCTTCACCTCGATGGCGATCGCGGGGCGGGCGCTGGCCGGAAGTTACGACACCTTCGAGATCATGACCTACCGGTCGCTTCTGGGCATCCTGATCGTGCTGGCCGTGGGGCGCGCCGCCGGAACGCTGCACCAGATCAACACCCGCGACCTCGGCCTGCACTCGGTGCGCAATGTCAGCCATTTCACCGGCCAGAACCTGTGGTTCTACGCGATCACCGCCGCGCCGCTGGCGCAGGTCTTCGCACTGGAATTCACCTCGCCCCTGTGGATCGCCGTGCTGGCGCCGTTCTTCCTGTCCGAACGCCTGACCTGGAGCCGCGCGCTGGCGGCGCTGGCGGGCTTCGCGGGCATCCTGATCGTGGCTCAGCCCGGCAGTGCGGCCATGCTGAACCCCGGGCTTGTGGCAGCCGCCTGCGCCGCGATCGGCTTTGCCGCCTCGGCGATCTTCACCCGGCTGCTGACCCGGACGCAGACGATCACCTGCATCCTGTTCTACCTGACCACGATGCAGGCCACCTTCGGACTGATCTGCGCCGGGATCGACGCCGATATCGCCTGGCCCCGGGGCGCCGAATGGGCCTGGCTGGCGCTGGTCGGATGCGCCGGGCTGATGGCGCATTTCTGCATGACCAAGGCCCTGAGCCTGGCACCCGCGACGGTTGTGATGCCGATCGATTTCGCGCGGCTGCCGATCATCGCGCTGGTCGGCATGACGCTGTACAGCGAGCCGCTGGAGCTTGCCGTCTTTCTGGGCGCGGCCGTCATTTTCGCAGCAAACTACCTTAATATCCGCGCCGAGACTCGCCGCAGGCCGGTCTAAAGGGGATTGGGTGATCGAAAAGACACGCTCTGTTGCATCACAGTCTCGTGACGTGGCGTCAGAAATTGACTGGCGCGAGAATTCGTCCATAGGGTGCGCACACCACTTCCTATTCGGCTTGGGAGCGCCATGAAAAACCTTCTCGCCGCCGCGACCGCCGCGAGCCTTGCTGCAACCGCCGGTTACGCGGGCGGTGTCGACCGGTCCGGACAAGGCATCGCGCCGATCTTCGAAGACGGCAACTACATCGAATTCTCATTCACCTCGGTCAATCCAAGCGTGTCGGGCACCGGCGTGTTCGTCACACCCGGCGCCATGTCCGGTGATATGGCCAACAGCTACGGCTATACCGGCATGGCGCTCAAGTTCGACGCCAATGACAGCTTCTCGACGGCCTTCATCTATGAAGAGCCGTTCGGCGCGGACGTGACCTACCCGGTGGGCACCGGTTACTTCGCCGCCGGCTCGACCGCGAATCTGAACAGCGACAGCTTCACCGGCATCGGCCGCTACAAGTTCGGCGGCGGGTTCAGCGTGCATGGCGGCGTGCGGGTACAGAAATTCGACGCCAATGCCATGATCCCGTTCATCGCCGGCTACACGGGCGCCACCAGCACCGATACCGGCTATGGCTATCTGGTGGGCGCCGCCTACGAGAGGCCCGAGATCGCCCTGCGCGTGGCGCTGACCTACAACTCGTCGATCAAGCACAAGCTGGCGACAACCGAGTCCTCTTTTCTGTTGCCCCCGGGCGGACCGAGCACGACCACCACGATCGAGACCCCGGAATCGATCAATCTCGACTTCCAGACCGGCGTAGCGCCCGGCACCCTGGTCTTCGGTGGCGTGCGCTACGTGAACTGGAGCGATTTCGTGATCGCCCCGGCGCATTACACCTTTCTGACCGGCGTGCCGCTGGTCTCGTTCGCCGACGACACCATCACCTACACGCTGGGCGT
>JAHELH010000103.1:2633-8110 GCA_024644285.1 Paracoccaceae bacterium
TGTGGGCGGTGGTGCTGTGGCGCCGCCTGCCATTGCCGCACGATCCGCGGGTGTGGGCGGCATTCCTGGTGATGGGCCTGCTCAACAACGTGCTGCCGTTCTCGCTGATGGCCTGGGGGCAGCTGCATATCGAATCCGGCCTGACGGCGATCCTGAACGCCGCCACGGCGATCTTCGGCGTGCTGGTGGCCGCCGCGGTCTTCGCCGACGAGCGGCTGAGCATGCGCCGGGCGCTGGGAGTGTCGCTGGGCTTTCTTGGGGTCGCCACCGCCATCGGGCTCGACGCCCTGGCGCGGCTCGACCTGCGGTCTCTGGCGCAGCTTGCGGTGCTGGCCGGCGCGCTGTCCTATGCGCTGGCGGGCGCCTGGGCGCGCGCGACGCTGGGCGGGCTCCGCCCGCAGGTGGCGGCGGCAGGCATGCTGACCGCCTCGGCGCTGGTGATGCTGCCGGCGGCGCTGTGGCTGGAAGGCCTGCCCCGCTTTGACCTGGCGCCGCGCACCTTGCTCGCCGTCGGCTATTACGCACTGGCCGCCACGGCGCTGGCCTATCTTTTGTATTACCGGGTGCTGGCGATGGCGGGCAGCGGCAACCTGCTGGTCTGCACCCTGCTGATCGCCCCCGTGGCGATCGTGCTGGGGGCGCTGGTGCTGGGCGAAGCGTTGCGTCCGCGGGCCTTTCTGGGCTTCGCCATCCTGGCGTTGGGGCTGATCGTGATGGACGGGCGGCTGTTCTCGCGCCGCGCGCCGCCGAATTGAGCGCCTTCGGCGCATGCTGACATTTGAATGAGGGGTTCCACCCCTCAAACTCCCCGAGGTATTTCTGGCCAGATGAAGGGGCCTTGGGCTGGCGCAGGTCGCGGGCTTCGCGTTATGCAGCGGGCGGGGGGTCGCCATGATCTACGAGACCGCGAAGGACTGGCTGGAGGCGCCGCGCAAGCGGCTGATGCTGTTCGGCATGTCCGGGCTGGGCAAGACCTATATCTCGAACCTGCTGCGCGCCACCGGCGGCTGGTACCATTACAGCGTCGATTACCGCATCGGCACCCGCTACATGGGTGAACACATCGTCGACAACTTCAAGCGCGAGGCGATGCGCAGCCCGCTGTTGCGCGATCTCTTGATGTCGGATTCGATCTATATCGGGTCCAACATCACCTTCAACAACCTCGCGCCCCTGTCGACCTATCTGGGCAAGCCGGGCGATCCCACGCGGGGCGGCCTGTCCTTCGCCGAGTACATGGCGCGGCAGGAGCAGCACCAGCGCGCCGAGGTCGCAGCGATGCTGGATACCGGGCATTTCATCGACCGGGCGCAGGACATCTACGGCTACGATCACTTCGTCTGCGATTCGAGCGGATCGATCTGCGAGGTGGTCGACCCCGGCGACCCCGTCGACCCGGTGCTGACCGCGCTGTCGGAGGAGGTGCTGATGGTCTGGATCGAGGGGTCGGAGGCGCATACCGCGGAACTGGTGCGCCGCTTCGACCGCGCCCCGAAGCCGATGTATTACCAGCCCGCGTTCCTGCGCGCGGCCTGGGACGCGTACCGCGCCGAGACCGGCCAGGACGAGGCCCGGATCGACCCCGACGCCTTCGTGCGCTGGACCTATGCCCGCGCCCTGGCCCACCGCCAGCCGCGCTATGCGGCGATTGCCGACCGCTGGGGGATCCGGGTCACCGCCGAGGACGTCGCGCAGGTCCGCACGGCAGGCGATTTCGACGGCCTGATCGCCGCCGCGCTTGATGCAAGCTGACGCGCGTCTTATCTGATCTCCCTCAAACACAGGACCGCCGATGCCGATCACCCTGCCCTCCGACCTGCCCGCCTTCGAGGTTCTGAGCCGCGAGGGTGTCATGGTGATGGGCCAGGACCGGGCGGCGCGGCAGGACATAAGGCCGCTGCGCATCGGGCTTCTGAACCTGATGCCCAAGAAGATCGCCACCGAAAACCAGTTCGCGCGGCTGATCGGGGCCACGCCGCTGCAGATCGACCTGCACCTGATCCGCATGACCTCGCACCGCTCGCGCAACATCTCGCCCGAGCACATGCGCGCCTTCTACCAGCCGTTCGCCGAGGTGCGGGAAGAGAAGTTCGACGGGCTGATCATCACCGGCGCGCCGATCGAGCACCTGCCTTACGAAGAGGTCACCTATTGGGACGAGATCTCCGAGGTGATCGACTGGACCCAGACCAATGTGCACTCCACCTTCGGCGTCTGCTGGGGCGGCATGGCGATGCTGAAACATTTCCATGGCATCGAGAAATTCATGCTGCCAGCCAAGGCCTTCGGCTGTTTCCGGCACCACAACCTGGCCCCCGCCTCGCCCTATCTGCGCGGCTTTTCCGACGATTGCGTGATCCCGGTCAGCCGCTGGACCGAGGTGCGGCAGGCGGATCTGGACGCCGCCGACGGGCTCGTCACCCTGCTCGGTTCGGACGAGGTCGGGCCCTGCCTGGTCGAGGACGCGGCGCACCGGGCGCTCTATATTTTCAATCACTTCGAGTATGACAGCCGTACGCTGAAGGACGAATACGACCGGGACATCGCCAACGGCACGCCGATCAACGTGCCGCTGAACTACTATCCCGATGACGATCCAGGCAAGCCGCCGCTCAACCGCTGGCGCAGCCACGGCCACCTGCTATATGGCAACTGGATCAACGAAATTTACCAGACGACGCCGTATGAGCTGGACCA
Source organism: Paracoccaceae bacterium (assembly GCA_024644285.1). Taxonomy (GTDB): domain Bacteria; phylum Pseudomonadota; class Alphaproteobacteria; order Rhodobacterales; family Rhodobacteraceae; genus JAHELH01. The sequence goes on from JAHELH010000103.1 coordinate 5,331, forward strand.
GATTGGCCGCTAGTCTCACCTTCGCCGCGATGCTTGGCCTCGCGGGCTGCGGCGCGGTGGTCGAACGCCGCGCGGCGAGCAACGAGAGCGTGGCCCTGTCCACCTACCCGCCGGAGGGCCAGTTCGTCGAGGTCTGGGGCCGCAAGGTGCACGTGGTGGTCGAGGGCCAGGGACCGGACCTGGTGCTGATCCACGGGGCCAGCGGCAATGCCCGCGACTTCACCTTCGCCTTCGCCAACCGGCTGAAGGACCGCTACCGGCTGCTGATCTTCGACCGGCCGGGTCTGGGCCATACCGAGCACGCCGACCCGCGCTTTGCCCGGCCCTTCGGCACGGCCTCGGAAAGCCCGGTCCTGCAGGCGCAGATGCTGCAGGCGGCGGCGGCCAAGCTGGGCGCGCACCGTCCGATCGTCCTGGGACAGTCCTATGGCGGCGCGGTGGCGATGGCCTGGGCGCTGGAGCGGCCGGACTCTGTCGCGGCGCTGGTCATTGTCTCGGGCGCAACCGAGCCGTGGCCGGGTCAGCGCAGCCTCGGCCCGCTATACGATATCGCCTCGTCAAAGGCCGGCGGCGCGGCTGTGGTGCCGCTGGTGACGGCCTTTCCGCCGCGAGGCATCATCCGGGGGATGCTGTCCACGGTCTTCGCCCCGCAGCCGGTCCCCGAGGGTTATGCCGACCATGTCGGCATCGGCCTGGCCCTGCGGCGCGGCACGATGCGGGCCAATGCGCGGCAGGTCAACAACCTGCGGCCGCACCTGCTGGACATGACCAAGCGCTACAGCGAGATCGACATCCCGGTCGAGATCATCCACGGGCTGGAGGACGTCATCGTTCCGCCCGAGATCCATTCGAAGTGGCTGGCGCAGCAGGTCCCGGGGGCCGGCCTGACCTGGCTGCCGGGCGTCGGCCACATGCCGCACCATGCCGCGCCGGACGCGGTGATTGCCGCCATCGACCGCGCGGCCACGCGGGCCGGATTGCGTTGAAGGGCGCAAAGGTCATACTGGCGCTGTCAGAGACGAGGATGACCCGATGAGCCTGCCCTTCGACGGCGCAATCAGCGCGTTCTACGAAAGCGACGCGCCTCAGCAGGTGCGGGCCGCCATTGCCGAGGGCGGCAAGAAGGACATCCTCGACCCCAGCTATCCCTATGACCGCTGGATGAAGAAGTCCGAATACGAAGAGGTGATGTCGAGGCTGCAACTGGAACTGGTCAAGCTGCAGGCCGACGTCAAGGAGACCGGCAAGCGCGTCGTGATGCTGTTCGAGGGCCGCGACGCCGCCGGCAAGGGCGGCGCGATCAAGCGCATCCGCGAGAACCTCAACCCGCGCGGCGCCCGCGTCGTGGCGCTGTCGAAACCGACGGAGACCGAGCAGGGGCAGTGGTATTTCCAGCGCTACGTCGATCACCTGCCGACGGCGGGCGAGATCACGCTGTTCGACCGGTCGTGGTACAACCGTGGCGTCGTCGAGCATGTCTTCGGCTTCTGCACGCCGGAAGAGCGGCAGAAGTTCTTTCACCAGGCGCCGGAATTCGAGGACATGATCGCCAACGAGGGTATCGTGTTCGCCAAGCTCTGGCTCAATGTCGGCCGCGCCGAGCAGTTGCGCCGGTTCCTGGCGCGCGAGCAGAACCCGCTGAAGCAGTGGAAGCTGAGCTGGATCGATGTCGAGGGGCTGAAACGCTGGGACGCCTATTCCGACGCCATCGCCGAGACCTTCGAGAAGACGCATACCGCCCAGGCCCCCTGGACGGTGATCCGCGCCGACGACAAATACCGCGCCCGGATCGCGGCGATCCAGGTGCTGCTTTGCGCCGTGGACTATGCCGGCAAGATCGACATGGGCGATCCGGATCCCAAGATCTGCGGCGGTCCCGACATCTGGCATGCCTAAACGCGGCTATCATCACGGCAACCTGCGCCAGGCGCTGGTCGAGGCGGCGCTGGAACTGATCGAAAAGCGGGGACCGACCGGGTTCACCCTGTCCGAGGCCGCCAAGCGGGCCGGCGTCACGCCCGCGGCGGTCTACCGCCATTTCGACGGCCGCGAGGACCTGATCGCCGAAGCCGCGCGGCAGGGTTTCGAGATCTTCGCCGACCTGATGGAACACGCCTACCAGTCGGGCCAGCCCTCGGCGCTGGCCAGCTTCGAGGCGACGGGCCGCGCCTATCTGGCCTTTGCGCGCAAGTATCCCGGGCATTACGTGGCGATGTTCGAAAGCGGCATCTCGATCAACCGCACCGCGGAACTGGCGATGGTGGCGAACCGGGCGCTCGGCGTGCTCGAGAAGGCGGCGACCGACCTGTCGCGGCATATTCCGCCCGACAAGCGCCCGCCCGCGGCGATGTTCTCGGCGCATATCTGGGCGATGAGCCACGGCGTGGTGGAGCTTTTCGCCCGCGGCGCCCCGGGCACCAAGTCGCCGTTTCCGCCCGAGGATTTGCTGGAAACCGGCATCGGCATCTACCTGCGCGGCCTGGGACTGGTGCCGCCGGACGAATGAGGCGAAAGGAGCGCAATGCTCGAGAAGCATACGATCGAGATCGGCCGGGTGCACGTTCCGGTCAAGCGGGTCAAGACGCTGGACGCGGCCAGGGTCGAGACGCTGGCCAACGATATTCTGGAGAACGGCCAGACGACACCGATCCGGGTCCGCGCCGATGGCGAGCGCTACGTGCTGATCGAGGGGTTCCACCGGCTTGAGGCGCTGCGCGCCCTGGGCGAAGAGACCGTCGTGGCCTATCTGGTGCGGGCCCGGCTGCACTAGCCGGGCCCGC
>JAHELH010000407.1 GCA_024644285.1 Paracoccaceae bacterium
CAGGTCCCGCGCGGCGACCTTTGCGTCCTCGTAGAACATCTCGTAAAAATCGCCCAACCGGTCGTACCGGTCGACATCGAGGTAATTGACGAACTCGGCCTGATAATTCTCCGGCAGCTTGACGGTCTCGGGACCTGCGATTGCGGGTCCCGCCGCGACCGCGAATACGAGCGGCAGGAATGGCGTCTGTCTCATGGTGTCACCTCCACTTTCGCGGTCATGAAATCGTGGAACACGCATTCCACCTCGAATGCACCCGCCTGCCGCAGAACCAACGTCGCCTCCGCTGCGGGATCCTGCTTGCCGAGATCAATTGCGTATCCCGCGGTAGGGACAAAGACGTTGTGTGGTATCGTGTCGTCATTGACGAAGCGCAGCGTGTCGCCCATGCGGGCCTCGATGACCTCTGGCGCATAGGCCGAGCCGGCCATCTTCACCACGATCTCTTCCGCCGAGGCCGGCGCGGCGAGCCCCATGGCGCCGCCAAGCGCCAATAGCGCGAACCCTCGCATTGCAATTCCTCCCTCGAAAGCCGGGCGCAAAGACCGCGCCCTGCCGCAGCGTCGCAGATCGTTGCATGAGTTGTCAAATGACAACTTATTGCGCCAGCCACGGCGCGGTTGCGGTGCAATTTGTTCACCGCCATAGTCGGCCTGGCAAAGACCAAGGACTAAATGCAATGACCAGGGTCGCCCTGATCACCGCCGGCGGCTCCGGCATGGGCGCGGATGCCGCGCGGCGGCTGGCGGAGGAGAATTTTCAAATCGGAATTCTCAGCTCCTCCGGCAAAGGCGAAGCGCTGGCGGAGGAACTTGGCGGCATCGGCCATACCGGCTCTAATCTAAACGTCGCTGATCATCAGGCCCTGGTCGACAAGGTGATGTCGAATTGGGGCCGCATCGACGTGCTGGTAAATTCGGCGGGCCACGGCCCCAAGGGCCCGGTGCTGGAGATCAGCGACGACGACTGGCACACCGGCATGGAGGTCTATCTGCTTAACGTGGTGCGCCCGGCGCGCATTGTCGCGCCGATCATGGCAGCGCAGGGCGGCGGTGCGATCATCAACATCTCGACTTTCGCCGCGTTCGAGCCGGACCCGCTGTTCCCGACCTCCGGCGTGTTCCGCGCCGGGCTGGCCGCCTTCACCAAGCTCTTCGCAGACAAGTATGCCGCAGACAACGTGCGGATGAACAACGTCCTGCCCGGCTTCATCGACAGCCTGCCCGAGGCAGAGGACCGTCGCGCCCGCATCCCGATGGGCCGCTACGGCAAGGCGCGCGAGGTTTCGGCGCTGATCTCTTACCTCGCCAGCGAAGACGCCGCCTATGTCACCGGCCAGAACATCCGCATCGACGGCGGATTGACGGCCTCAGTTTAGCGTTCCGCGCAGCGCTCGAACCAGAAGCGGCACCAGCAGGCAGACATACCCGCCGTAAAGGCACACCCGGTCCAGCGCCCGCCAGCGCGCCAGCGCAGAGCCGCGCCGCCGCTGCACGTCGCGGCCAAGCTGCGCCAGAAGCGAGCCGCGCGCGGCTTCGTCCCGGGCTTCGAGAATGCGTTCCACCCGGTCGAGATCGCGCTTGCGCCGGTCCAGCGACAGCGCCGGGTAAGCCAGAAGCAACATGCCGATCAGGCTCGACCAGTTCAGCGCCGCCTCGGGGATGACCGCCAGCGCGGCGCTCACATCGCGACCCGGCGGGTCTCGGCGTCGTCGTAGGTGAAGGTCCAGGCATTCTCGGCGCCCACACCGCAGGCCTCGGCATAGGCGGCGATGCGCCAGGGCTCCGGGATCGGGCCGGTGGCCTTTTCGATGGTGGAGATCTGCGGCTGTTTCCAGCCCAGCCGGCGGGCCAACTGGGTCTGGGTCAGCCCGGCCCGCTTGCGCATCGTCAAAAGCTCGCGCGCCAAAGAGGCGCGGTAGGCGTTCATGTCCAGCGCGCCGCGCAGCTTTGGCTGGCGCTCCAGCATCGCGTCGAACAGCTTGTCATTCTTCATTGCTTGGGCTCCCAGGTTGTCACGGCGGGTCGCCGATCCTCGGCACAGCGCAGGCGCGCCTCGGCGCAGGGTTTGACGCCGCGCGACACGCCGTGCCACATCAGCGGCCGGCCCGGCGC
>JAHELH010000408.1 GCA_024644285.1 Paracoccaceae bacterium
CTGCTCAGAAACTACATGGTCGGCCTGCCGCGCGACATCATCGAGAACGCCAAGGTCGACGGCGCCACCGATTTCCAGATCTTCACCAAGATCATCCTGCCGCTCAGCTTTCCGGCGTTGGCCTCCTTCGCGATCTTCCAGTTCCTCTGGACCTGGAACGACCTGCTGGTGGCCCTCGTCTTCCTGATCGACGCCACCGGCGAGACCACGGTGATGACGAAGCAGATCGTCGAGCTCTTGGGCACCCGCGGCGGCAACTGGGAAATCCTCGCCACCTCGGCCTTCGTGTCGATCGCGGTGCCGCTGATCGTGTTCTTCTCGATGCAGCGCTACCTGGTGCGCGGCCTCTTGGCCGGCTCGGTGAAATAGGGCGGGGCGCGTGAGCTTTCTCGACCCATCCGTCCAGGACAGCCCGGCGCAGGACGTCGATCCCGACTGGTGGCGCGGCGCGGTGATCTACCAGATCTATCCGCGCAGTTACCAGGATTCGAACGGCGACGGCGTCGGCGACCTGGCCGGCATCATACACCGGCTTCCGCATATCGCCGATCTGGGCGCCGACGCGATCTGGATTTCGCCGTTCTTTCGTTCGCCGATGCTGGATTTCGGCTATGACGTCTCCGACTACCGCGACGTCGATCCGCTGTTCGGAACGCTCGGCGATTTCGACGCGCTGATCGCGCGGGCGCACGAGCTTGGGCTGAAAGTGCTGATCGACCTGGTGATGAGCCACACCAGCGACCAGCACCCCTGGTTCAAGGAAAGCCGCGCCAGCCGCGACAACGCCAAGGCGGACTGGTACGTCTGGGCCGACGCCAAGCCCGACGGAAGCCCGCCCAACAACTGGCTGTCGATCTTCGGCGGCCCTGCCTGGGAGTGGGACGGCGAGCGGATGCAGTATTACCTGCACAACTTCCTGCGCGAACAGCCGGACCTGAACCTGCACAATCCGCACGTTCAGCGGGAACTCTTGGACATGACGCGCTTCTGGCTGGAACGCGGCGTCGACGGCTTCCGCCTCGACACGATCAACTTCTACTTCCACGACCCCGACCTGCGCGACAACCCGGCCCTGTCGGCCGAGGACCGCAACGACACCATCGCGCCCTCGGTCAACCCGTATAACTGGCAGGACCACCTCTACGACAAGAACCGCCCGGAAAATCTTGAATTCCTGAAGAAATTCCGCGCCGTTCTCGACGAGTTCCCGGCCGCCACATCCGTGGGCGAGGTCGGCGACGCGCAGCGCGGCACCGAGATCCAGGCCGAATACACATCGGGCGGCGACAAGGTGCACATGTGCTACGGCTTCGAGTTCCTGTCGCCCAAGCCGCTGACCGGCAGCCGCGTGAAGCAGGTGCTGGAGCATTACGAATCGGTCGTGGGCGACGGCTGGGCCTGCTGGGCGTTCTCGAACCACGACGTGGTGCGCCATGTCAGCCGCTGGAACCTCACCGAAGACGCGGCGCAGCTCTACGCCGCCCTTTTGCTGAGCCTGCGCGGCACCGTCTGCCTTTATCAGGGCGAGGAGCTTGGTCTGACCGAGGCCTATGTCGCCTTCGAGGAGTTGCAGGATCCCTACGGCATCCGCTTCTGGCCCAAGTTCAAGGGCCGCGACGGCTGCCGCACGCCGATCCCCTGGGTGCAGGACAATCACAACGGCGGCTTCACCGAGGGCAAACCCTGGCTGCCGGTCGCGATGGAGCATCTGAACCGCGCGGCGATGACCCAGGCGGCCGACCCGGATTCCATCCTGAATTTCTACCGCGCCATGCTGGCCTACCGCAAATCCCACGCCGCCTTTGCCAAGGGCAGCCTGTCGGTGGTCGAGGCGCGCGACGATTATGTCTCGCTGATCCGCGAGCACGAAGGCACGCACTTGTTCTGCGCCTTCAACCTGTCGGACAGCGAACAGACCGCCAGATTGCCCGAAGGCGACTGGCACCACGAAAACGCAGCCCCGTTCACGTCCACGCATGACGGCCGGGAGATAACGCTGCCGCCGTGGCAGGCCTGGTTCGGCCACCGCGGCGTCGCATAAGGGAGAAAGCCATGGCCAACCTTTTGATGAAGGATGTCGGCAAAGCCTATGGTGGCACCGTCGAGGT
>JAHELH010000104.1 GCA_024644285.1 Paracoccaceae bacterium
GTGGTCGCGAAGAGAACCTTTTTCATTGGTTTTCCCTCATTCAGTAAAAGGTGTACCCCAACCCGGTATTCGAATTGAGTATGCTGCTGTCTCGCTCCAACCGGTGCCGAATGCAAGAAACCGCGAAGCCATCGCCGCTGAACCCCCATTGAATGATGCACCTATGTCACAGTGGCTTTCATCGGCAGTTTTTTGCCAACGATCAAAATACCTTGTCGCAGAACGCCCTCTCCGGTACTTAATCGCAAATGGCGGGCTCGGGGCGGACTTCATGGGATATGGCAAGCATCTGAAAACATTCACTATATTGGCCGTATTGCTGGCATTGGCCGGATGCGGCACCGGCGGGGGCCTGGGCATCGGAAACGGGCTGTTCAGCAAGCGCAGCACCCCTGGACAGGTCGACGAAAACACCCTGCGCCAGAGACAAAATACACCGGTCGAGATCCAGAATCGCGAGCGCCGCGAACGGGGCACGGTCTGGGACCTGTTCGCCGGCAACAACGACCCGAATGTCACCGTCGAGGTCAACAAATACATCTGGAACGCCTCGCTCGACGTGCTGAATTTCTTGCCCATCGAGGCCGCCGACCCGTTTTCCGGGGTGATCGTCACGGGCTACGGGCGCCCGCCCGGTGGCGGCAGACCCTACCGCGCCACCATCTACGTCCAGGATCCCGCGCTCGATGCGCGCTCGCTGAATATCGCGCTGATGACGCAAAGCGGCCCGGCATCGCGCGAGACGGTGCGCGCAGTCGAGGATGCAATTCTCACCCGCGCCCGCCAGCTCAGAATCGCCGACGGAAGGCTGTAGACCCGGGCGACAGCCCAAAGTATCACCGACGCCGGGCCCTGTGCCCGGCGTTTTCATGACCGCAGGAACGAATCCAAAGATGCCGCGCTACTCTGCCAAAGACGTGGAACCGAAATGGCAGTCCGCCTGGGACGAGGCCGGCGTCTTCACCGCCCGCCGCGACCCGTCGAAACCGAAATACTACGTGCTCGAGATGTTTCCCTACCCGTCGGGGCGAATCCATATGGGGCACGTCCGCAACTACACGATGGGCGACGTCATCGCGCGCTACAAGGCGTCCTGCGGCTACTCGGTGCTGCACCCGATGGGCTGGGACGCCTTCGGCATGCCGGCCGAGAACGCCGCCATGGCGATTGGCGGCCACCCCAAGGACTGGACCTACGGCAACATCGCCGACATGCGCGGCCAGATGAAACCGCTGGGCCTGTCCATCGACTGGTCCCGCGAATTCGCCACCTGCGACCCGGAATATTACGGCCAGCAGCAGTCGATGTTTCTCGACTTCATGGAAAAGGGCCTGGTCTACCGCAAGAACGCCGTCGTGAACTGGGACCCGGTCGACATGACCGTGCTGGCCAACGAGCAGGTGATCGACGGCAAGGGCTGGCGCTCGGGCGCGCCGGTGGAACGCCGCGAACTGACGCAGTGGTTCTTCCGCATCTCGGACTATTCCGAAGAGCTGCTCGACGCCATCGACGGCCTCGACAACTGGCCCGAGAAGGTCAAGCTGATGCAGCGCAACTGGATCGGCAAGTCGCGCGGCCTGCAGTTTTCCTTCGGCCTGGCGAACGGACCCGAGGGCCACGACCGCATCGAGGTCTACACCACCCGCCCCGACACCCTGCTGGGCGCCTCCTTCATCGCGGTCTCGCCCGACCACCCGCTCGCCAAGCAGCTCGAGCGCGGCGACGCCGACATCGCCGCCTTCTGCGCCGAGGCGCGCAAGGGCGGCACCACCGAGGAAGCCATCGAGACCGCGCCCAAGCTCGGCTACGACACCGGGCTGAAATGCCGCCACCCCTTCGACACCGCGTGGGAATTGCCGGTCTACATCGCCAACTTCATCCTGATGGATTACGGCACCGGCGCGATCTTCGGCTGCCCCGCCCACGATCAGCGCGACCTGGAATTCGCCCGCAAATACGGCCTCGGCGTGATCTCGACCTATGTGCCGGTCTTCGGCAGCGACGACTTCACCCTGCCCGAGGACGGCGGCGACGCCTACGTGCCGCCCAAGTCCGAACAGGTGAAATACGTCAAGGGATTCGCCGGCGACGAGGTGCAGACCGGCCATGACGGCATCGAATCGGCGATTCGCTTCTGCGAGGAGAACGGCGTCGGACAGGGCGTCACCAAGTACCGCCTGCGCGACTGGGGCCTTTCCCGCCAGCGCTATTGGGGCTGCCCGATCCCGGTGGTGCATTGCGACGCCTGCGGCACGGTGCCCGAGAAGAAGGAAAACCTGCCGGTCGAGCTGCCCTACGACATCGACATCTCGAAACCAGGCAACCCGCTCGACCGCCACCCGACCTGGCGCGACACGCCCTGCCCCGCCTGCGGCAAGCCCGCCAAGCGGGAAACCGACACGATGGACACCTTCGTCGATTCATCCTGGTACTTCGCCCGCTTCACCGCGCCGCACGCCAAGACCCCGACGGACCCCGAGGAAACCGGCTACTGGATGAACGTCGACCAGTATATCGGCGGCATCGAGCATGCGATCCTGCACCTGCTCTATTCACGCTTCTTCGCCCGCGCGATGCATATCTGTGGCCACCTGCCCGCCAGCGCCATCGAACCCTTCGACGCGCTGTTCACGCAGGGCATGGTGACGCACGAGATCTATGTCACCCGCGACGAGAAGGACCGCCCCGTCTACCACCTGCCCGAGGACATCGAGTGGCACGAATCGGGCGCCCGGCTGGGCGCGAGCGGCGAGCCGGTGGAAATCATCCCCTCGGCCAAGATGTCGAAGTCGAAGAAGAACGTGGTCGACCCGGCCTCGATCATCGAGACCTACGGCGCCGACACCGCCCGGTGGTTCGTCCTCTCCGATTCACCGCCCGAACGCGACGTCGAATGGACCGCCGCCGGCGCCGAGGCCGCGTTCAAGCATCTCGGCCGTGTCCACCGCCTTGCCGACGACCTGTCCGGCGCGCCCGAAAATGGCGCCGAAAGCGCGAACGAGGACCTGGTCCGCGCCATGCACAAGACCGTCCACGACGTCACGATGGGCATCGAATCCTTCGGCTTCAACGCCGCCATCGCCCGGCTCTACGCCTTCACCAACACCATCGCCAGGTCGCAGGCCTCTCGCGCCGCCCGGACCGAAGCCGTCCGCATCCTGGCGCACCTGATGTCGCCGATGACGCCGCACCTGTCAGAGGAGATCTGGTCCATGACCGGCGGCGAGGGCCTTCTGGCCAACGCGCCCTGGCCCAAGGCCAATCCGGCAATGCTGGTCGAGGACACCGTGACGCTGCCGATCCAGATCAACGGCAAGCGCCGGTCCGAGATCACCGTGGCCAAGGATCTCGGCAAGGACGAGATCGAAAAGGCGGTGCTGGCCGACAAGGCCGTCGTCAAGGCCCTGGACGGCGGCGCGCCGAAGAAGCTGATCGTGGTTCCGGGCCGGATCGTGAACGTGGTGGTCTGAGCCCGCCCCGCCCGGCGACGTCCTGTCGCCCAGCGCGGCGAGCTACGTCATGGCGACGAAGACATGCCCCTGGATCCGGCCAGATACCGGCCCGGCCCCGAACCGCCGCTCGATATCCCGTGCCGCGGCCTGCGTGATCTCCTCCAGCCGCTCTGCCGCGCGCTGCTCCAGTTCGTTGCGCAGGGGCGTGCCCTGGCAATAGGCCACCGCCGGGTCGCGCGGGCTGCCCGCGCGGCTTTCCTCGGTGATCGTCGCCACCTCGATTTGCCCGAACCCGGCCGCCCTCAGTTCCGCGCAGATCGCGTCCACATCGTGATAGCCATGCGGCGTGCGGGCCAGAAAGCGCGGCGGATCGTCCGGAAAGAACCCGGCCGCGGTGTCGGTCACGCTTTGCGCGAAATGATTGTGCTCGATCCGGTCCCAGACGTTGAACACGAAGGTCCCGCCGTCGCGCAGCACCCGCCGCGCCTCGCGGTATCCCGCCACCTTGTCGGGCAGGAACATCACCCCGAACTGGCAGCACACCGCATCGAACGCGCCGTCTTCGAACGGCAGCGCCATGGCATCCGCCGGCTGCCAATCGATCCGGCCGTCCGCTGGCTGCTGCCGCTTCGCCCGCTCCAGCATCGGCGGATTGAGATCGGTGACGACATAGCGCGCGCGCCCGGCCAGCAGGGGCGCCAGCGCCCGCGTCACCACCCCGCTGCCCGCAGCGGTCTCCAGCACCTTCGCGGGCGAGGTTTCGGCGACCCGCCGCGCCATGTCCTGCGCATACGGCTCGAAGATCAGCGGCACTAGGTAGTCGTCGTAGATGTCGGGAATCGAGCCCGTGAAATTCCTGTCGCTTTCGGTCATGTCACTGTCCCTCCACCTCCGCGGCGCAATGGGGCATCCCACCCATAGCACGGCGCCGGCCGACACCGGCCAGGATTCGCCGCAGGTGACGGACAGCAGAACGGGGCCGGTATCCGACCGGCCCCGTCCGGGCTTCTCATGTTTCGGGCTGCGGACTACATGCCGAATTCGAACCCGTCGGCATAGTCGAAGCTCTCGAAGAAACCGCCGCCGTCGAAATCGGCGGGCTTCAGGCGAATCTCGTCTTCCTCGCCGTTGCGCAGGTGACCGATCTTCGAGTCGAAACCGGCCTCTGCGAACAGCAGTTCTGTCGTCTTGAGCACGTCGGCATCGCGGGCGATGTAGTCTTCATTGAATTTGAATCCGACCATCATGTCGTCAGCCATTGTTCTGTCCTTTCAGGGTTTCGATTATTGGTGTCGTCCAGGTGTTACGGCCATGGGTCGGCCCGCCCCGCGGTACGGTTCAAAATAAAACCGCCGCCTCCCCGGACGGGCTCAAACGGTCCAGTCCTTCGATGGATCGGGGGGCCTAGCCTCGCCAGCTCTTCGGCACGTCGTCGCCGAACCGCTCGCGGCAGAAGGCATATTGCGGCGCCAGAAGCTCAAGCGCCGCGGCGCGCGCATCTGCGGGCATCTCGACCTTCAACTCGGTCTCATTGCGCCGCGTCCGTTTCTCGGCCGGTCCGTATTCGGCCCCGGCATGGGCGCAGAGGCGCTTCAGCGCGGCGCTTTCGAACAAGTCCTCGTAGAACAGGTACAGCACGTCCCCGTCCGGAAAGGTCTCGTCCAGGTCGGTGACCGTGCCACGGTAATCCGCCCGGGCGCAGATGTTCAGCGATTGCAGCGCCTTGGCCCAGTCGGTCACGTAATCCGTGGCCTTGCTGGTCTGCGTCATGTGCCGCAGCTGCGACCACAGCCGGTCGACAGGGTCGCGCATCACGTAAAGCAGCCTCAGAAAGATATCCTGGCTGGCGCAGAAATCCCGCAAATACGCGAACCCCGCCGGGCCCAGCACCGAATAGGCCGGGGTGATGTCGCAGAACGTCCCGTCGTCCGGCCCGCACAGCCGCGCGAAATGCCCGAAATAGGCGTCGTCGTCATACATCATCTGCACCCGGTCGACGCTGGCCTGAAAGGTCGGGCGGCGGCGCAGATTGTCGGCAACCTCGCCCGGCTGCTTGATGTGAAAGGCCAGCCGCTGCAGCGCCAGCGTTTCCATGTCGCCCAGCGCGTAGGCCGGGAACTTCGTGCTGAAGAAATGCAACTCCTTCAGCGGCGACACCGCCACGCCGTTCAGCGAGCCCAGATAGTCGTGGATCCAGCTCGTGGCGCATTTCATCGCGCCGACGCAGACCAGGAAGGTCTTGCCGTCAAGCTCGGCATACCGTCGCAGCTTTGGCAGGCTCGTATACAGGCGCGGATCCCCCTCGCGGCCCACGGTGCCAGAGCGGCCCGGCGCGCTCAAGCGGCTTGCGGCGCCCGCGCCTAGCAACCGCTTGTATATCGGCGGCAACGCGGCGATGCTGCCCGCGTCCAAGTTGCGAGCCGTCATGACCCGTCCCGGAAGACCCCGTTCCGCCCCGCGGCACAAGCCGCACGACACCGAACCGAATTTGCCGGACCAGGTCACTTTGCATCGGAATTCCGTTACCGCTATCATGGGCGATACCAAAGACTTGACCCCATGTCCCCATGGGGACATCCCGCGCCGCGCCACTCTTTTCGGCGCGCTCGCCACCCTCGCCGCCTGCGGCTTCACCCCGGTCTACGGCCCCGGCGGCGCGGCCCAGGGCCTGCAGGGCGCGATCTTCGCCGCCGAACCCGACACCCGCAACGGCTTCGTCTTCGTCGCCCGGCTGGAGGAGCGTCTCGGCCGGCCCCGGAACGCGCCCTATCTTCTGGACTACAAGATCGACACCCGCTCCGAAGGCGTCGGCATCACCCCCGCCCAGGAGACCACCCGCTACAACCTCTTCGGCACCGTCACCTACACTCTCACCGACCAGGCCACGGGCCAGGTCGTCTTCCGGGGCCGGGAAGAGAACTTCACCGGCTATTCCGCCACCTCGCTGATCGTCGGCACCCAGTCGGTCACCCGGGACGCCAACGAGCGCCTGATGATCGCGCTGGCCGACCAGATCGTGACCCGCCTGATGGCCACCGCCCGGGACTGGCGGGCGTGAAGGTTTCGGGACGCGACGCGACCCGGCACTTCGCCAACCCGGACGCCAGCGCCACCGGCACGCTCATCTTCGGCCCCGACCCGATGCGCGTCGCCCTGAAACGCCAGGAACTGATCGCCAACCTGATCGGCCCGGACGGCGAGGACGAGATGCGCCTTACCCGCATCCCCGCCGCAACCCTGCGCAAGGATCCCGCCCTGCTGGACGCCGCGCTGAAGGAGCGGGGCTTCTTCCCCGGCCCCCGCGCCGCCTTCGTCGAAGAGGCCACCGACGCCCTTGCCCCGCTGATCGCCGCCGCGCTGAAAGACTGGCAGCCGGGCGACGCGCAGCTGATCGTCACCGCCAGCAAGCTGAATGCCCGCTCCGCCCTGCGCAAGGCATTCGAGGCCCACAAGACCGCTTTCGCCATAGGCATCTACAACGACCCGCCCGGCCGCGACGAGATCGCGGACATGCTGCGCAAGGCCGGGCTGAAGGAGGTCGACCCAGCCGCCACGGCCGATCTTACCGCTCTGGCCCAGATCCTCGATCCCGGCGATCTGCGCCAGACCGTCGAGAAACTGGCCCTCTACAAGCTCGACGATCGCACGCCGGTCACCCATGACGACATCGCTGCCTGCGCCCCGGCCACCACCGAGGCCGCAGTGGACGACGTGCTGAACATCGTGGCAGAGGCCCGCACCGCCGAAATCGGCCCGGTTATGCAGAAACTCGAAGGCCAGGGCATCGCGCCCACAACGCTGTGCATCAACGCCACCCGTCACTTCCGCACTTTGCATTCCGCCGCCTGCGATCCCGGCGGGCCGTCGGCCGGCATCGCCCGCGCCCGCCCGCCGATCTACGGTCCGCGCCGCGACCGGATGGTGCGCCAGGCGCAGAGCTGGGACGTGCCGGGGCTCGAGATAGCGCTGACGATGCTGACCGACACCGACCTGCAGCTGCGCTCCGCCGCGCAGCGCGCGCCGCAAATGGCGCTGGTCGAGCGCACCCTGATCCGCCTTGCCATGCTGGCCGCCGCGCGCCGCTGAGTCTGGCGCCCGCCGCAACCCCGTGCCATCCTGACCGGAAAGGGGGCATTGAATGTACACCGTCATCGGAGGCCTGCGCAGCCGGACATTCCGGGTGCTCTGGATGCTGGAAGAGCTCGAGGCGGAATACCGCCACAGCCCCGCCGGGCCCCGCTCGGACGAGGTCCGCGCGCACAACCCGTCCGGCAAGATCCCGGTGCTGATCGACGACGGCGCCGCATTGACCGACTCCACCGCGATCCTGACCTATCTGGCAGACAAGCACGGCCGGTTCACGCATCCCGCAGGCACGCTGGACCGCGCCCGTCAGGACAGTCACACGCATTTCCTGCTGGACGAATTCGACGCCGTTCTCTGGACCGCTGCGCGGCACAGCTTCATCCTGCCCGAGGACCGCCGGGTGCCGCAGGTCAAGGAATCGCTGAAATGGGAATATGAAACCGCGCTGGACCGCCTGGACGCGCGGTTGGGCGACAGACCCTTCCTGGCGGG
>JAHELH010000409.1 GCA_024644285.1 Paracoccaceae bacterium
TCGGCGGCCTTCCAGTGCTTGTCGGTCTCGATCTGGCCGCCCTTGGTCGTCTTGATCCCCAGCGCGTCGAGCCCCAGCCCGTCGGTGAACGGCCGCCGCCCGGTCGCGACCAGCACGATATCGGCCTCGGTCGCGGCCTCGCTGTCGTCCTTGCGCATCTTGTAGCTGATCTTGGCCTTGCCCCTGCCTGTCTCGACCTTCTGGACCGCGGCGCCGAGCGTGATCGCCATCCCCTGTTTCCTCATCAGCTTCTCGAACTGCCTGGAGACCTCGCCATCCATCGTCGGCGTCACCTTGTCGAGAAATTCCAGCACCTCGACCTGGGCGCCCAGCCGCGCATAGACCGAGCCAAGTTCCAGCCCGATCACGCCGGCGCCGATCACCACCAGCTTTTTCGGAACTTTCGCCAGTTCCAGCGCTCCGGTGGAGCTGACGACGGTCTTCTCGTCGATTTCGACGCCCGGGATCGTCGAGACCTCGGACCCGGAGGCGATGACGATGTGCTTCGCCTCGTGGACCTCGTCGCCGACCTTGACGCGGCCCTTTTCCGGGATGGACCCCCAGCCCTTGAGCCAGTCGATCTTGTTCTTCTTGAACAGGAACTCGATGCCCTTGGTGTTCTGGCCGATCACCTCGGACTTGTAGGCCAGCATCTGGGTCCAGTCGACCGAGGGCGATTTGCCCTTCAGTCCCATCTTGCCAAAATTCTCTTCCGCCTCGTGCAGCATGTGGGTGGCGTGCAACAGCGCCTTGCTGGGGATGCAGCCGACGTTCAGGCAGGTGCCGCCCAGGGTCTCGCGTCCCTCGACGCAGGCGGTCTTCAGCCCCAGCTGGGCGCAGCGGATGGCGCAGACATAGCCGCCGGGGCCGGAGCCGATTACGATGACGTCGTAGCTGGACATGGGGTCTCCTTCGCGGCGGGAACGGATCGGTTTGCGCCGGTCATATCAGGGCGGCCAGAAGCATGAAAGCCGTGGCCGCAAAGCCCACCGACCAGATCAGCGAGCGCCACGGGCTGAGCCCGAAGGCGTAGGCGGGAACATAGAGGATGCGGGCGCCGAGATAGACCCACGCGCAGGCGGCGGTGAAGGCGGTGGACTGGCCCGACAGCGTGATCACGACCACGGCGAGGGTGAACAGGATCAGCCCCTCGAAATGGTTGTCGAGCGCGCGGTAGAGGCGGCCGGTGCGTGGGCTGACCTGCTCGATCAGCGGGCGGCCCAGCCGGTCGGGATCGCGCGGGCTGAGTGTCTTGCCGGTGCCGAGTTCGCGGTTCGCGGGCACCGCCATCAGGACGTATTGCAGGACCTGAAGCAGCCCCGCCAGCGCGAGGACGGTCAGTTCCGGCGTCACAGAGCCACGAAGTAGAGATAGAGCGTCGCCACCAGACCCACGCCCCAGATGCCGGTGCGCAGCCAGGGGATGCCGGCGAGGTAGATCACCACATAGGCCGCGCGGGCCAGAAGAAAGATCTGCGCCGCCAGAAGCGTGCCGCCGGTCGAGATGCCACGGGCGTGCAGGATCAGCACGGCGGGCGCGAACAGCGCCATGGCGACGACCGAATTGTCGAGGCAGCGCAGGGCGCGGGCGGCGACGCCGTGGGTCTTGCGACCCTCGTCGCGGGGTGAGGCGAGATAGGGCAGGCCAAGCTGCGGCAGGGCGAGGGTGACCTGGATGACGATCGTGACGATTACGAGAAGCCCGTAGAGGGCGAGGATCGAGAGTTCTGAGGACATGGCGTGGCCCCTGTGCAAGTTGATCGGCAGGCGGCGCCTGCCGGGCGCATCTTGTTGGGCCGGTTAGGGTCTGTCGAGGAAAAAGTGCTTTCCGTCAGGCAGTTTCGAGGAAATGGGCCCGACGGTCGGTCGTGCCGCTGCGCCGCACGAAGAGCTGCGCCTCGCCGCCGTCGAGATAGGCGCGGGCCTTGTCCTCGTCGTTGACTTCGTAGAGTTGCCACATGGTGCCGGTCCCGGGCTCGCGCCAGAGCTGGAGCTGGGTCAGGCCGGCATTGCGCAGATCCTCGGCGATGTCCTTGAAGGCGGCGTGCCAGGCGTCGGGGTCGGAGGCGGTGTCGGCGATGAGGAGTTGCATGGCGGCGTCCTTC
>JAHELH010000105.1 GCA_024644285.1 Paracoccaceae bacterium
GTTGCTGCGGGCGTTGCAGGTGTCGGGCCAGACCGCGTTCTACGTGGCCTACGATGATATCCAGGACGTCGAGGTGCTGGACGGGATGGCGGCATTCCTGGGGGTCGACCACAAGAAGGACCGGACCTCGCAGAAAACCAAGGTGCAGAACCCCGCGCCGCTGGAGGACAAGGTCGAGAATTTCGACGAGATGGCGGCGGCGCTGGCGCGTCTGGACCGGTTCGACCTGGGCCGCACGCCGAATTTCGAGCCGCGGCGCGCCGCGGCGGTGCCGAGCTACGTGGCGGCGGCCGAGGCGCCGCTGCTGTTCCAGCCGGTCAAGGGCGGCCCCGAGACGCGGATCGAGATGTGGCTGGCGACGCTGGACGGCGTCGAGCCGAAGGACCTGATCCGGGACTTCAACCAGAAGACGCTGCGGCAATGGAAGCGCAAGAACAAGGGGCATCGCTGTTTCACGGTGATCCGGCACCCGGCGCCGCGGCTGCACGCGGCGTTCGTGACGCACATTCTGGACCACGGTCCGGAGACGTTCTGGGACATGCGCGAGGCGCTGCGCCAGACCTACAAGCTGCCGATCCCCGAGGGTCCGCCGGACCGCGACTGGACGCCGCAGAGGCACCGCGCGGCGTTCCTAGCGTTCATCCGGTTCATCAAGGGAAACCTGGGCGGACAGACCAGCCTGCGCGTGGATGCAAGCTGGGCCTCGCAATCCGAGGTGCTGGCCGGGCTGAGCCAGGTTCAGGTGCCCGACATGGTGTTGCGCGAGGACGACCTGGAGCGCGAGCTGGCGCAGCTGGCCGATCAGGTGGGCCGCAGTTCCGCACCGTTGATGCCCGTGATCGAGGATGCGCCGGTGCGCCTAAGCGAGATCTACGACGACGAGATCGAGACCGAGGTGCGGCAGGTCTACCAGCGCGATTACATGATGTTCGGCTTCCGGGCCTGGCGCTAGCGCAGACTACCGGTTCGTGTTCAGGCCGCTTCGGAGGCAGGACCCTCGGTCAGCACGGCGTGCAGCGTGGCGGGATCCTCGTTCGACCGCAGCTTGGAACAGACCAGCGGGTCGCGCAGCGTGCGCGAGACCAGCGCCAGCGCCTTGAGATGATCGACGCCGGAATCGGCGGGCGCGAACAGGGCGAAGACAAGGTCCACGGGCTGCCGATCGACCGAATCGAATTCCAGGGGCTTCTCGATCCGCAGGAAGACCCCGGCCACGTTGGTCAGCTCGGCCAGCCGGGCATGCGGCAGGGCGATGCCCTGGCCCACGCCGGTGGGTCCGAGGGATTCCCGTTCCATCAGCGCGTCGACGGTGGGGTCCAGTGGCAGGTCGTAGACAGAGGCGGCCACCTCGCCCAGCGCATGGAACAGCCGCTTCTTGCTTGATAGGCTATGAACCATGCGCACGGCCGCCGGCCGCAGAATCGTCGAAATTTCCATGTTTCCCCGCCCTGTATGCCTGATCCTGCGAGGACTTACTGCCCGTTGGTGCCAGGATCGATCCAGCCTATGTTTCCGTCATCCCGGCGGTAGACGACATTCACCCTGGAATGCCCTTCGTGCCGGAAGACCAGAACGGGCGCGCCCGCCAGTTCCATTTGCATCACCGCCTCGCCCACGGAGAGCGACGGTATCTTGGTTTCCATCTCGGCGACGATCATCGGCTGGAGCGAATCCGGCTCTGCCTCTGGGTTGTCGTCCGGTGCGGCGAGGATATACGAAGACCCGCCAAAGAGTTCAACAGGTTGTGATCTTTCTTTGTGATGGTCTTTCAGCCTGCGCTTGTAGCGCCGCAGCTGCTTTTCCATTTTTTCGCTGCAGCTGTCGAAGGCGGCGTAGATCTCGGTGCCGTGCGCCCTGGCCTGGGCCGTCAGGCCGGTCGAAAGATGCACCACGGTTTCACAGACATATTCGTACGCATTGCGCGAGAAGGTCACGTTGGCATCAGTGGGACGCTCGGCGTACTTGGCGACGACACTGCCAAGTTCGGCCTTCACGTGGTTCTGCAGCGCTTCACCGATATCGATCTGTTTGCCACTGATTTGATAACGCATCTTGCCTCTCTTGTTATGATCGTCCCGCGACGGCGGGACCGCGCTGGGCGCGAATGAGTGTGGAGGTTGTCTTGTATATTGTCCGCTTCCCGATGCTGTCGGGAGTGTGCTGTGCCGGGGGCGCGATGCGCCGGGCATTCACCAGTAGAGCGGTCGGTTGCATCAGCCTCATTTGGCGATATCGAACGGGGATCTGTCAACTGGAACAGGCGGCCAGACGCCAGATTCTTTTGCGCCAGACACAGTCTCGGCCTTATATCGTTAAGAAATCCTGAAGCTTTGGCCCAGGTAGACCCGGCGCACGTTCTCGTCGTTGATCACCTCGTCGGTTGTGCCGCTCATCAGCACCTTGCCGTCGTGCAGGATATAGGCGCGGTCGACGATCTCGAGCGTCTCGCGCACGTTGTGGTCGGTGATCAGTACGCCGATGCCCCGGGTCTTGAGGTCGGCGACGAGGCCGCGGATCTCGCCCACGGCGATCGGGTCCACGCCGGCAAAGGGCTCGTCAAGCAGAAGGTATTTCGGGTTGGCCGCAAGGCAGCGCGCGATTTCGGCGCGGCGACGCTCACCGCCCGACAGCGACAGCGCCGAGGCGCGCCGCAAGTGGGTGATGGAAAACTCGTTCAGCAACTCTTCCAGCCGCTCGCGCCGCTTGGTCTTGTCGTCGATGGAGATCTCGAGGATCGCGAGGATGTTGTCCTCGACGCTGAGCCCGCGGAAGATCGAGACTTCCTGCGGCAGATAGCCGATCCCGAGCTTGGCGCGGCGGTACATCGGCAGGAAGGTCACGTCGCGGCCGTCGATGATGACCTGCCCGCCCTCGGGGCTGACCAGGCCGGCGATGGCGTAGAAGCAGGTGGTCTTGCCCGAGCCGTTGGGACCCAGCAGCGCCACGACCTCGCCGCGCCCCAGCTCGATGCTGACGTCGCGGATCACGGTCTTTTTCTTGTAGCTCTTGCGCAGGTTGACGACGCGCAGGCCCGCCTGGCCCTCGGTCACCTTCAGGTCGGGTGCCGGCGCCATCAGTTCGACCCCGGCTGCAGGATCGTCTTGACCCGGCCTTCCATCACGCCGTTGCCGGTTTCGAGGTTGTAGGTCAGCTTGTCGGCGGACAGCGCCGTGGTGCCCTGCGTGACCAGCACGTTGCCGGTCATCACCAGCAGGTCGTCGGCGAGCGTGTAGACCGCGCTGTCGGCTTCGGCCGCCTCTTCGGGGCTGACAAAGGTGACGCCGCCGAACATCCGGATCACATCGATCTCGTTGCGCCCGGTATCCGGGTCCTGGACGTATTCGACGCGCATCTCGGCACAGGTCATGCGAATGTCGCCCTGCCCGACGATGACGTTGCCGGTGAAGGTGGCCGATCCGCTGGCCTGGTCGACCGCGAGTTCTTCCGAGGTGATCTCGACCGGCTGCGAGCTGTCGTGGTTGGAGATGCCCAGCGACACGCTGGCGCCCTGTGCGGCCGCACCAGCCGCAGCGGCCACGGCCAGCAACGAGGCCAGGACAAATACACGCGTCAACGATATCAACATCATGGCCCTTCGCTACCTTCCGGGTCGTATATCAGTTTTACACCGTCCTTGAAAACCACCCTGTAGGGCGTCTTTTCACTGCCATCCCCGACCATTGCGAAGCCGCCCGCGGTGAGGTCGAAACCGGCGCCGGTGACGGTGGTCTCGGTGTCGGATGTAAGGCGCGTCGTCTCCAATGCCAGCTCCATCTCGCGGGTGCGAAGCCTGACCTCGCGCGAGGAGATCACCGTCACGTCGCCGCTGAGACGCGCGATCCGCGCGACATTGTCCAGCACCATGTCCAGCGAGGTGACGTCGAAGCTGCGCCCGTCGGGCAGGTCGATGGTCGCGTCGATGCCGGAGCCGAGGATGCGGTCGGCTGTGTCCGGGTCGGGCTTGGCCTGGCGCGCCTTGAGCCGGATCGCGGCGCCATCGGCGGTGATGCCGGAATAGTCGGGATTGCCGATGCGCTGCTCGCGCGTCAGCTCTTCGATGTCGACATCGGCGTAGGGGATGTTCTTGGCAGGGTCGATGGTGCGGGCGACCATGAACAAGGTCGACAGGATCGCCAGCGCCAGCAGCGGCAGGATGATCTTCAGCCAGGCGACGACACGGGAATAGGTGTTGTCGTAGGTCGGCATGTCATACCACGCCGGCGCGCAGGCAATCGTGGACGTGCAGGATGCCGATGGCGTTGCGGCTGGTCGGCGGATCGACCACGAAGAGGCAGGTGATGCGGCGTTCGTTCATGATCGCCACCGCCTGCTCGGCCAGTTGGTCGGGGCCGATGGTGCGTGGGCTGGCGGTCATCACCTGGTCGGCGGTCATCGCCAGCAACCCGTCCATGTGGCGGCGCAAATCGCCGTCGGTGACGATGCCGACGAGCCCGGTGTCATCCTCGACACCGACGACGCCAAAGCCCTTCTGGCTCATCACCAGGAGTGTGTCGGACATCGGCGTGCCGGTGCGCACCACCGGCAGGTCATTGTGCATCAGGTCGCGCACCTTCTGCAGCCGCGCGCCCAGCTTGCCGCCGGGGTGGAACTGGCGGAAATGCTCGGGGGTGAACTGGCGATGCTCCATCAGCGCGATGGCCAGCGCGTCGCCAAGCGCGAGACTCATCGCGGTAGAGGTCGTGGGCACGATGCCGGTGTCGCAGGCCTCGGCGACCTTGGGCAGCACCAGCTTGACGTCGCATTGCCGCAGCAGGCTGCTGTCGGGATTGCCCGCCATGCCGATCAGCGGGATCCGCCAGCGCCTTGTATAGGCGACCAGGTCGGCCAGTTCCGGGGTCTCGCCGGAATTCGAGAGCACGAGCACGACGTCGCCCTGCGCCATCATCCCCAGATCGCCGTGGCTGGCCTCGGCGGGATGGACGAAATGCGCGGGCGTGCCGGTCGAGGCCAGGGTGGCGGCGATCTTGCGGGCGATGTGGCCGGACTTGCCCATGCCCGAGACGATCACCCGGCCGCGCGCGGCCAGCAACGTCGCGGCGGCCTCGGCGAAACTGTCGTCGAGCGTCCCCGACAGCACCGACAGCGCCTCGGCCTCTCGGGCGATGACGCGGGCGCCGGTGGTCAGGAACTGCAATTTCTCCATGCGCTTCAGCATAGCCCTTATCTAGTGGGCGAAAATGTCGATCTCAGGCCAGCCGGCGAGATCGAGGCGGGCGCGCGTGGGCAGAAAATCGAAGCAGGCCTGCGCCAGGTCGGCCCGGCCCTCGCGCGCCAGCCGATCGTCGAGCTTCTGCTTCAACGCGTGCAGGTGCAGCACGTCCGAGGCGGCGTAGTCAAGCTGCGCCCCGGTCAGGGATTCGGCGCCCCAGTCGCTCATCTGCTGCTGCTTGGAGATGTCGATGCCGACAAGTTCGTCGAGCAGGTACTTCAACCCGTGCCGGTCGGTGTAGGTACGGATCAGCTTGCTGGCGATCTTGGTGCAGTAGACCGGGGCCGCCAGGGTGCCGAAGGCGCTCAGCAGCGCGGCGATATCGAAGCGGCCGAAATGAAACAGTTTCAGCACGTCCGGGTCGGCGAGCATGCGGCAGAGGTTCGGCGCCTGTGCCTGGCCCCTTTCGATCTGCACGAGGTGGGCGTGCCCGTCGCCGCCCGACATCTGCACCAGGCACAGCCGGTCGCGGTGCGGGTTCAGGCCCATGGTTTCGCAGTCGATGGCGACGATGGGGCCCAGGTCAAGCCCGTCGGGCAGGTCGTTCTGGTAGAGGTGATTGGTCACGAAGCGGCGTCCCGGTTTGGCCTGTCCCTCGCCAAGTAGTGCTTCGGCGTGCGTCTGTAAACGGTCGGGCGACGGCGGATTACTGCGGCAGGCGGCGCTCGAGTTCCGCCACCACCCTGTCGAGCGGCTTGTCGATGCTGACAGAGACGCCGATCTCTTCGCGGTGCAGCGGTTCGAGCGCTTCGAACTGAGTGTCGAGCAGGGCAAGCGGCATGAAGTGCCCCTTGCGCTCTGCCATGCGCTTGGCGATCACGCTGCGAGTGCCGGCGAGGTGCAGGAAGGCCACCGGCTCGGCCGCCGCGGCGCGGATGCGGTCGCGGTAGCTGCGTTTCAGCGCCGAACAGCCGATCAGCACCTGGCCGGGGTGGTCGCGCAGCGTTTCGCCCACGCGGTCGAGCCACGGCGCGCGGTCGTCGTCGGTCAGGGGCGTGCCGGCGGACATCTTGGCGATGCTTCCGGGCGGATGCAGGTCGTCGCCGTCGAGGTAGGTCGCCCCCAGGCGCTCGGCCAGCGCGCGGCCCACGGTCGACTTGCCGCACCCCGCCACGCCCATGACCACGAAACACCGCATCAGAGCGACGCCGTGATGCCGCCGTCGACGTACAGCACGTGGCCGTTGACAAAGCTCGACCCGGCGCCGGAAAGGAACACCGCCGCGCCGACCAGTTCCTCGACCTGGCCCCAGCGCCCGGCCGGCGTGCGCTTTTCCAGCCAGGTGCTGAATTCGGGATCGGCCACCAGGGCGGCGTTCAGCGGCGTGTCGAAATAGCCCGGCGCGATGGCGTTGCATTGCAGACCGTATTTGGCCCAGTCGGTGGCCATGCCCTTGGTGAGGTTGGCCACCGCGCCCTTGGTCGCGGTGTAGGGCGCGATCGAGGGCCGGGCGAGCGCACTTTGCACGCTCGCGATGTTGATGATCTTGCCCGCGCCGCGCGCGATCATGTGCCGCGCCACCGCCTGGCCGACGTGGAACACGCTGGCGATGTTGGTCTGCAAGAGCGCCTCGAACTTGTCGGGCGGGAAATCCTGCAACTCGGTGCGGTGCTGCATGCCGGCATTGTTGATCAGGATGTCGATGGCGCCGGTGCCGGCCTCGAACCCGTCGACAGCCTGCCGCGCTGCGTCGTGGTCGGTGACGTCGAAGGCGAGGCTGTGCACGGTCGCGCCGGTGCTCTTGAGCTCTTCCTCGGCGGCGCCGAGCCGGTCCGCGTTGCGGCCGTTCAGGATGATCGCGGCCCCGGCCTCGGCCAGACCGTGCGCCAGCGCATTGCCGATGCCCTGGGACGAGCCGGTGATCAGCGCCCGTTTGCCTGTCAGATCGAAGAGGGCTTGGGGCATGGGCGGTCCTTTTGATCTCGACAGGTGGGGCATTTGCTACAAGGGTGTCCTAGCACTGCCATATCCGCCAAGAAAGGCGCGAATGGAATCGCGGCGCGACCGCTGCCATTCAAGCGAGAGGAGAAGGCCATGAAGGCCGTCGTCATACATGCCGCCCACGACCTGCGCCTGGAAGAGCGCGAGACCGAACGGCCGGGCGCCGGGCAGGTGCTGGTGCGGATTGCCACCGGCGGCATTTGCGGGTCCGATCTGCACTATTTCCACAACGGCGGTTTCGGCACGGTGCGGCTGCGCGAGCCGATGATCCTGGGCCACGAGGTGGCTGGCCACATCGAGGCGCTGGGCGAGGGCGTCGTGGGCCTGCAGGTGGGCCAGCTGGTCGCGGTGTCGCCGTCGCGGCCTTGCGGCAAGTGCGGCTATTGCCTGAAGGGTCTGCCGAACCATTGCGTGAATATGCGGTTCTACGGCTCGGCGATGCCGTTCCCGCACATCCAGGGGGCGTTCCGAGAGTTGCTGGTGGCCGAGGCGGCGCAATGCGCACCGGCCGATGGGTTGACGCCGGGCGAGGCGGCGATGGCGGAGCCATTGGCGGTGTGCCTGCACGCGGTGCGGCGGGCGGGCGACATGCTGGGCCGGTCGGTTCTGGTCACCGGCTGCGGGCCGATCGGCATCCTGGCGATCGTCGCCGCGCGGCGCGCCGGGGCCGACCGGATCGTGGCGTCGGATCTGTCGGACTTCACGCTGGAGATGGCGCGCAAGGCCGGGGCGGACGAGACCGTGAACGCCGCGGACGATGGCGGGCGCATGGCGGCCTTTGCCGAGGGCAAGGGCAGCTTCGACGTGCTGATCGAATGCTCGGGCGC
>JAHELH010000410.1 GCA_024644285.1 Paracoccaceae bacterium
GGTTCAAAAAATGGTAAGGGCGGGCCCGCTGGACCCGCCCTTTTTCGTTTCAAGCCAAGCGCCTAGATGCCGTCGCCGACGAAAGCCTTCTCGATGACGTATTCGGCCGGCTCGGAATTCGCGCCCTCGCGCAGGCCGTAGCCTTCGAGGATGTCCTTCATGTCGAGGTTCAGACCCATCGAGCCGCAGACCATGGCGCGGTCGTATTCGGCGTTGATTGGCGACAGCCCCAGATCCTTGAAGATCTTGCCCGAACGCAGGTTGTCGGTGACCCGACCCATGCGGTCGGAAGTCTCGCGCGTGGTGGTGGGGTAGTAGAGCAGTTTTTCCTGCGCCTCTTCGCCCACCAGCGGGTCGTCGAGCGTCTTGGCCACGAGCTCCTCGCCGTATTTCAACTCGGCCACGTCGCGGCACGTATGGGCGAGAATGACCTTTTCATATTTCTCGTAGGTCTCCGGCTCGCGCAGCAGGCTGGCGAAGGGCGCGATACCGGTGCCGGTGGCGAAGAACCAGATGCGCTTGCCCGGAAGCAGCGCGTCATGCACCAGCGTACCCACGGGCTTGGGCCGCAGGATGATCTGGTCGCCAGGCTTGATGTGCTGCAGTTTGCTGGTCAGCGGACCGTCGGGCACCTTGATCGAATAGAATTCCAGCTCTTCGTCCCAGGACGGCGAGGCGATGGAATAGGCGCGCAAGAGCGGGCGGCCGTTGTCGCCCAAAAGCCCGATCATCACGAATTCGCCCGAGCGAAAGCGCAACGAACGCGGCCGCGTCACGCGGAACCGGAACAGCCGGTCGGTATAGTGCTGCACCTCTGTGACCTCCTGCGCGTCGGGCAGGCTGGCCACGGCATTCGCGGGCTGGTCGGCGATGTTCATCTCTAGGGTCATTCCACTCAGTTCCGGGCGCGTGCCCGGCCTTTCGTCTTCTAACGGGGCTTGGATGGTTTCGGAAGCCTCAGCCGCGCAGCCGCGACTGATAGTCATGGGCGCGCCAGTCGGCGCGGGCAAGCCATTGCTCTTGCGGCTGGCGGCCGGCGAGGGCGTCGTCGATCTCGACCTCGTCGAAGCCCGAGCGCCGGGCCATGGCGTATTGATCGGCGATCACGTGCCCCTTTGCGCGCAGCCGGCCGGTATAGCCCATGCCGCGCAGGCGGCGGGCCAGCGTGAAGCCGCGGCCATCGGCAAAGCTGGGAAAATCGATGCGGATCAGGGCGATGCGGTCGAGCGCGGGGCGCAGCGCTTCGGGGTCGGCGTCGGAGGGCAGATCGACGCCGCAGCCCGGTCCGTTCGCCGCCACGCAGTCGGCGTCGCGGAAGTCGCCCTGCCAGTCATCCGGCGCAAAGCCGTTATCGGTCACGATCACGCTCGTCATTCTTTCGCTCCATGAGGCCGCGTACTGCAGGCCCGCTTTGTCAGATCAAGTCTTCGCGATGGCGGCCGCGCGTCGCGGCGCGCCGCCCCGCACTTAGCGCCGCGGATCGGCGCCGGGCCCGCGGATCACCCGGCCGTCGCCGAAATGGATGCCGCACTCGGTCTTTTCCAGTCCGCGCCAGCGGCCCGCGCGCTCGTCCTCGTCCGCGCCAACGCGGGAGGTGCAGGGGGCGCAGCCCAACGAGGGATAGCCGCGCGCGACCAGCGGGTGCCGCGGCAGCCGGTTGTTGACGATGTAGTCGCGCACGTCCTCGCGCTGCCAGTGGGCCAGCGGGTTGACCTTAATGCGGCCGAGATTGCCGAACTCGAAGAACGGCAACTCGGCGCGCCGGCCGCCCTGGAACCGCTTGCGGCCGGTGATCCAGGCGTCAAAGGGCTCCAGCGCGCGGTCCAGCGGCTCGGTCTTGCGCAGCTTGCAGCAGGCGTCGGGGTCGGTGCCGTTGAGCGCGCCGTCCGGGTCGCGCAGGAAGACCGCGTTGCGGTCGGGCCGGATCACCCGCACGTCGGTCAGTCCCAGCTTGGCCGCGACCTCGCGCTGATAGGTCAGCGTCTCCTCGAACAGCATCTCGGTGTCGAGGAACAAGACCGGCGTGGTGCGGTCCATCACCGAAATCATGTGCAGGAGCACCACCGATTCCGCCCCGAAGGACGAGACCAGCGCAA
>JAHELH010000106.1 GCA_024644285.1 Paracoccaceae bacterium
TCGCGCAGCGTCTCGTCGCTGATCCGCGCGCGAATGCGTTTCGGTCCGTCAGGCACCGGAGAGCCGACCTGCGGCAAGCCGACGCTGCCCAGCACCCGCACCTCCGGCGTGCCGTCGGGCGCGACGCGCACGAATTTCGCCTGCGCGGCAGCGTCCGATGCCGCCGCCAGCGAAAAGCCGATCACTGCGGCGGCGCTTGTCAAAATCCGATGAAACATTGTTCCACCTCGTCATTGCGGTTCAAAGGGGAAACCCGTTGGGGGCAGGGGAAGTTCCAAGGGAACTATCTGCGGACGCCGGAGCTTGTAACAATCCTCACGCAACCACACGTCCCCGCGCACCTGGCGTAACAAGGAACAATGCGGCCCAGAATCGCGCTAAAATGGCCCCGAAAGGAACCGCCAGATGACCGCCAAGCACAGCCTGCCGACGCCTCGCCAGACCGCCATGCCCCCGGATGTCGCCCGCCGCGATCCGCATCCCGCCCCGCCCTGGCGCTTTGCCGACTGGGCGGCGATCTGAGCCCCGCCTTTTCTCGACCCTCGGCAATCCGGGCAATCGATGGCATACTTCGCACCCGCGATCGGAGAACCCCATGCTCGAACCACTCACCGATGCCGACTGGCCGCCGGAACTCGACCACCTGAAAGGCGGGTTCACCAATACCGGGAACGTCTACAGGGTCATGGCGCACCATCCGGCCCTGCTGAGCGCCTGGATCGGCTTCCGCACCCATGTCGTCCTGCAGAACGCGCTGGGCACGCAGATATCCGAGGTCGTGATCCTGCGGACCGGCTTCCGGCTGAACTCCGCCTATGAATGGGCGCACCACGTCGCCCGCGGGCGCAAGGCCGGCCTGTCGGACGCCCGCATCGCCTCGATCCGCGGACCCTTGAACCGCATGGCGCCGAAAGACGCCCTGATCGCCCGCGCGGTCGATGGCCTGATCGACGATGCCAGGCTCGCCCCGCCGCTTCTGGCAGAACTCGACGCAGCCATCGGTAAGAAGGGTATCCTGGACCTGATGGCCACTGTCGGGCTCTATTCGACGCTGGGTTTCATCGTGAACAGTTTTGCCACGCCGATCGACGCCGACATCACCGACGAGTTGACCGCGCGGCCGCTTGCCGAAACCGACTGACCCGGAGGAGGGGCCGCCGTTTGCGCGCTCCTTCGGACAGGGACCATGCTTGCCCGGCCGGTCGCAAAGCGACAGAGTAATGGCAAAAACGAGGGACCCCGCCATGCTCACGCGTCGTCTTTTCGTGCTGTCCGGCCTCGCCGCCTGCGCCCCGGCCGGTACCCGCGTCGCCATTCCGCCCGGCACCCGGCTGATCATCCTGCGCCATGCCGACCGCACCGGCGAGGATCTGAACGCCAAGGGGATCGCCCGCGCCGAGGCGCTGGCCACGGCCCTTGCCGACGTGCCGATCGACGCGATCTATGCCCCCGGCATCAAGCGCAACCTCGACACCGCCGCGCCGCTGGCGCGCGCCCGCGGGCTGGAGATCCAGCGCATCCCCGCCGAAAGCCCGGCGGCGCGGCTGATGGCCGAAGGCGCCGGCAAGACCATCGTCTGGATCGGCAACAAGGGCAACCTGCAGTCGATCTGGGACGCGCTTGCCGCGCCCGAACCGCCGCCGCTGGAATACGGCGATCTCTACATCGTCGAGCGCGCCCGCATCGGCAGCCCCATCGTCACCCGCCGCCGCTTCGGACCATAGGGCGAAGCCGGCGCAATTCCGCCGCATTGCCGCCACACAGCTCTGCTAATACGGGTGCGTTCAAGTTTCCGAGCCCCCCAGGAGGCTGCCATGTTTGGCCTGTGGCCCGCCCGAAATGCCAAAAGGAATGCCGCCCGTTCGGAATATTCCCGCACGGCCGCGGTCATCAGCTTCAATCATGACGGGCTCGAGATCTGCCGGGTCAAGCGCTCCAGCCGTTCGCGATGGCTTCCGGTCTGGCATTTCGTCTTCTTCGTCTACCTGATCCTTCTGATCCGCACCGTGGCGGTCGCCGATATCGGTGCCGCCGGCTATGCCAACCGCATGGAGCAGATGCGCAACGGAAACTTGCTGGAGCGTGCCGCGGCCGGGATCATGGACATCGACCCGATCACTCGGATCGCCGCCGCCGAATTCCGCGGCTTCGTCAATTTCATTAGCGGCGGCTGAGCCGGGCGCCGCCTAGGGCCTGCTCCAGTCGACATCATCGGCCCGTTCGATGACCAGTCTGCCCTCGGGCAGCGGCGCCAGCAATGCGGCGGCCGCGTTCTGCGGGCCCGTCAGCCAGGTCTGGAAATCCGCAGGCGATAGGATGGCGCCCATCCGGTGATGCACCGGCGCCACCTCGGCATTGGGCGGACAGGTGAGGGTCGCGACCTGCGGCACCTTGACCCCGCCGGGCCCGGCCCAGACGTCGAATACCGCCGCGAACGCCATAACCTCGCGCGATTTCAGCCGCAGCCGCCACGCCGTCTTGCGCCGTGCCTCGCCGGTCCATTCGTACCAGCCGTCAGCCGGCACGATGCAGCGCCCGACGCCCTCGAAGGCCGACTTCTCGAACACCGTTTCCGACCGGGCGTTGATCACGGTCTCCATCACCGGCCGCCCGCGCGCATTGACCCGGCCGACCGGAATGATGCCCCAGCGCATCGGAACCAGAACACGCTCCGGCGTGCAGACGACAAGCTCTTGTCCCGGCGCGATGTTGCGGCGCGGCGGCGGATCCTCGGCGCCGGCATGCTCCGCACCCAGCGCGGCGGCGACCTCGGCGATGGGTGTCGTCAGAAACAGCCGACCCGGCATCGCGCCCCCGATACATGACCCGGCAGGCCGCGCGACAGCGTCGGCCTTGCCGCAGCGCAGGCTGGCACACAAATATCTTGACGCCAAGACACACCTTGCGTACCACCCGCGCGGCGTGGCGGAGTAGCTCAGTTGGTTAGAGCAGCGGAATCATAATCCGCGTGTCGGGGGTTCAAGTCCCTCCTCCGCTACCAAGCCTTTCCCGACCATTTTGGCTTCTGTCCTCAAACCGGGTAGCCCAGTTTGGAGTTCTCATTCCCGCGTCGTGCTCTTCTCGAATCCGAATGGCCGACGCGGCCAGCGCTGGATTCCGGCCAATGCGAGTCGAGGATTGAATCGACGATTTTATTGAAATTCAGTATTTTATCGATATTATCGCGGCAGGAGGCAATCATGAACCGTCTCGACCGCG
Organism: Paracoccaceae bacterium; assembly: GCA_024644285.1. GTDB lineage: Bacteria > Pseudomonadota > Alphaproteobacteria > Rhodobacterales > Rhodobacteraceae > JAHELH01. The sequence continues at coordinate 3,220 of JAHELH010000106.1, forward strand.
TGACAGACACCGCAGAGGGATCAGCCACCAACCGGGCCTATCGCCGGTTGCGGGAGCTGATCGTCGCGGGCGATCTGAAGCCGGGCGAGAAGCTCAAGATCGACGGGTTGCGCAAACGTCTCGATACCGGCGCCTCGCCGATCCGCGAAGCGCTGAGCCTCCTGACCTCGGACCACCTGGTCGAGCGCATCGACCAGCGCGGGTTTCGCGCCGCCGAGGTGAGCGCCGCCAATTTCAATGAAATCCTCAAGCTGCGCTGCGCGCTGGAAGATCAGGCGCTGCGCGAGAGCATCGCCAACTACACCGAAGCGTGGGAAGAACATGTGGTTCTGGCCCACCACCGGATGCTGCGCGCACAGAACGAGAAGCGGGACGATTTCGAGTTGCTGCACAAGGCGTTCCACATGGCCCTGCTGGCCAACGCCAACTCGCCGATCCTGCTCAAGTTCTGCTCGCAGCTCTACGACCTGAACATCCGCTACCGCTTCCTTGCCGGTCGCGCCCTGGACTATCAGCAGCGCGACGTACGCGCCGAGCATGCAGGCATCCTCGCCGCCGCCATCGCGCGCGACGCCGATACGGCAAGCGAGCGGCTCTTGAATCACTACAAGCTGACCGGGGCGTTCCTGTCCGGGCTGCTCGGCAGCGGGACGCTGGGCTAGGTCTCCGGCACCAGCGTCAAGTCGAAGCGTACCCTGAGGTAGTCGTTCGTCACCTTGCCCGACAGCTCGAAACCATCTGCGGGAAAACTACCCGCGGGCATCTCTTCGTAGCGCATCACCAGGTCTTCGCGGACCCCGAACACGGTGTCCTCGTCGAGGTAGGGATCGTCTTCGGGGAACACCTCGGTGACCAGCGGGCGAAAGCCCTTCGCCTCGGCGATGAAGTGCAGATGCGAGGGTCGCCAGGGATGGCGGCCGCAGGCGCGCAGGATGTCGCCCACCGGCCCGTCCGAGGGCACGGTATAGTCCACGGGCTTGACCGTGGTGAAGGCATAACGGCCGTCCGCGCCCACCGTCTGCAGCCCGTGGAAGGAATAGGTGTCCTGATCCGGGTCCTGGCTGGAATAAAGCCCGTTCGGCGCGGTCTGCCAGATGTCGAGCGTGGCGCCGGGGATCGGGTTGCCTAGCGGGTCCTGTATCACGCCCTCTACCAGAACGACGGGTGCGTCGTAGTCGCGCCGCATGTCGCCGCCGACGGCCAGCGGCGGCGCGCCCGAGATGTGGAACGGCCCGAGCACCGAAGACGAGGTGCCCTCGGGGCGGTTGTGCAGCATGTCGACCAGCGAGGACAGGCCAAGGACGTCGCTGAGCAGGACGAATTCGTGGCGTTCGGCGTCGGAGATCTCGCCGGCCCGTTCGAGAAACCGGATGCCCTCGTTCCACTCGGCATGGGTCAGCTTCACCTCCTTGGCGAAGGCGTGCAGGTGCTTGACGAGGCTGCCCACCACCTCGCGCAGGCGCGGATCGGTGTCCTGGCCCAGGTAGCCCATGAAGACGTCTGTGATGTTGTCGCGGGTGACGTTGCGCATGGCTTTTCCCTCAAAGAATGGCGAGGCTGAGCGCCGGGAAGCGGATCAGCAGGATCAGGACGAGAAGCATCACGAAGGCGAAGGGCAGGGCGCCAAGGAACACGTCCTTCAGCGCGATGCGGTCGTCGTCCAGCGTGGCCTTGATGACGAAACAGCTTAGCCCCAGCGGCGGGGTCAAGAGGCCGATTTCGGCAGCGACCACGGCGACGATGCCGAACCAGACAAGGCTCAGCCCCATGCCCTCGATCAGCGGCAGGAACAGCGGCACCACGATCAGAATGATCGAGGCGGTGTCGAGGATGGTGCCGAGAAACAGCATCAGAAGCACCAGGATCAGCATGATCCCGAAGAACGAGAAGTCGTTGGCGGCCAGTATGTCCTGCAAGGCGTTCGGCAACCCCGCGATGCCCAGCATGCGCGCGTACATCGAGGCCGCGGTGATCAGGAACAGGATCGCCGCGGTGATGTGGCCGGTCTCGATCACCGTCTCCCAGAAGCTCTTGAGGTTGATCCGGCCCCTGAGCGCGGCGATGACGATGCCCAGCGCAGAGCCCGCCGCCCCGGCCTCCACCGGCGTGGTCCAGCCGGTATAGATGCCGCCCAGCACGACGACGATCAGGGCGACGGTGGGCAGAGTCCTCACGGCGATCTCGGACCACGGCATCAAGGTCGCCGGCTCGACTTTTGTGCCGCCGACGAAGCCCGGCGTCAGCCGCGCCATGACCCAGATCGCGCCCACATAGGCGGCGGCAAGCAGCAGCCCCGGCACCACGCCCGCCAGAAACATCTCGCCCACCGACTGCTCTGCCACGAAGGAATAGATGATCAGCATCGCCGAGGGCGGAATGATCATGCCCAGGACCGAGGACCCCGCCACCACCCCCACGGCGAAGCGCGGGTTGTAGTCGAAGCTGAGCATTTCGGGCACGGACATCTTCGAGAACACCGAGGCCGAGGCGATCGACGACCCGGTGACCGCCGCGAACGCCGCGTTGGCGCCCACCGTCGCCATGCCGATGCCGCCGGTGACGCGCCGGAACCCCTGGTTCATCACCGAGTAGATGTCCGCGCCAAGCCCGGCCTTGGACACGATCAGCCCCATGAAGGTGAAGAGCGGGATCGTGGCGAAGGTATACTCCATCGCGCTGTCACCGATGGCGATCTTCAGAAGCGCGAAGGACAGATCCACGTTGTCGCGGATCAGCCAGATGGCAACGAAGCTGGCCACGCCCAGTGCAATCGGGATGTAAACCCCGAGATAGATCAGGACGATGATCGCGACGATCGACAGCAGGCCGATTTCGACCGGGGTCATGAGCCGGATTCCAGGTGCGGCTCGCCGTCGATGACGGGTCTCGCGACATGAATGAGAAAATGCACGGCGCACAGGCACGCGCTAAGGAAGATCACCAGCTTGACCGGCCACCACGGCGCGGTGAAGACGCCGGGCACGCCGAAGAAGTCCTGGCTTTCCCACATCTCGACGAATTCGGGCCACATGGCGACGGCCACGATGACCATGAAGGTGGCGCTCACCAGGTCGATGACGCGGCTGAGCAGCCGCCCGGCGGGCGGTTTTCGGCGGCAGAGCAGGCCGAGAAACCCGTCCGACCGGGTCAGGCGGCCGACGCGGATCACGTCGGGCAATTGCAGGAACACGATCAGCACCATCGAGAACTGGACCACCTCGACCGCGCCAAGGAACGGGCGGTTGAACAGGCCGCGGGCGATGATGTCGTAATTCACCACCGCGACCAGCAGAACCACCACGAAGGTGCCGGCGGCGTTCGCGGCCATCGCGACGCCACCGGCGATCTTCTGGATCGGTTCGAGCACCGATTGCGGCCTAGTTCATTGCCTCGGCGGCCCAGTCGCGCACCGGTTCGAAGCCCGCATCCCTCAGCTTGGCCATGTAGGCGGCCAGCATCTCGGTGCCGGGCTGGCCGGCCTCGTCGAGCCCCTTGGCCCATTCCATGGCGATGTTGGGCATCGCGTTGGCCCAGGCGGCGCGTTCCCCGTCACTCATCTCGACGATGGTGCCGCCGGCCGCGACATAGGCGTCGCGGCTTTCCTGCGCGCGGTCCATCGCGATGCCAGCGACGTGGTCACGGTAAAGCACGGCCACTTCTTTCAGCACGTCCTGCACCTCGGCCGGCAGACCTTGCCAGTAGTCCTTGTTCACGGTGATGGTCTTGGAATTCACCGCGCCCAGGTCGGCGCGCAGCATGTAGGGCGCCACCTCGGCGATCTTGAAGGTCTTGGCGGCTTCCGGCCACAGCATCGCGTGGTCCACCAGCCCGGTCTGCAGCATGTTGTAGAAATCGGTCAGGCCGCCGCGCACGCCCGCGGCGCCCTCGATGCCTTCCAGATAGCGCAGGTTCATGCCGGCGCCGGCGACCTTGTCGCCCTCGAGATCGGCCAGCGAGTTGACCGGCTCTTTCGAGAAGATCTGGTACGTGTCCAGCACCACGCCGGTCGCCAGGTAGACCTGGTTCTGGGCTTCGAATTCGGCCTGCATCGCCGGGAACTCCTTGGCGATCTCGTCCACCGCCTTGGCGACCGCGCGCGCATCGGCGGCGACGAAGGGCGTCGCGGCCGAGATCGCCTGGCTGGGCAGCTTCGAGTTGTGGAAGATCGTGGTGACGATGCCGATGTCGCCAAGCCCCAGCTTGACGCCTTCCAGCACGCCCTTGGGCTTCACGATGGTGCCGCCATAGGCCTCCTGCCACTCGATCTTGTAGGTGCCGGTCTCGGCCAGCCGCTTGTCGACCTCGGGGATGAAGAAGTTGGTGAACTCCTGCACCCACAGCGCGCGCGCCGGGTAGCCGTCGATCACCACGGCCTTGATCGTCTCGGTGGCGAAGGCGGGGGCCGCCGCCACGCAAAGCGCGGCCGCAAGGGCCGCCCGCCGGGTCAGTTTCATGATCATTCGCTTTCCTCCGTTGGACTTCTTGTCGGTTCAGGCCTTGCGCCATGTCACGGTCAGGTCGGTTCCCGACTTCTCGTAGAGCTTCGAGATCGGACAGTACTTCGCGGTCTCGGCCGCGACACGGTCCAGGTCATTCTGGCTTGCCGGTCCGTCGGCGGCGACGTCGAGCCGGATCGCGGTGAAGGGAACGTCGACCTCTTCCATCAACAGCACGCCCCGGCGGTCGAAATCGACCTCCATCGCAAAGGTCAGATGCCCGATGTCGACGCCAAGCTTGTCCGCGCACTTGCTGCCGATCACGTTGGTGCAGCC
>JAHELH010000107.1 GCA_024644285.1 Paracoccaceae bacterium
CCTCGGGCCGCGAGCAGTTCAACAGCACCGCCTCCGGCCCGTGCCGCGCCACTACCGCCGCCAGTTCCTCCAGCCCCTCGCCCGAGCGCAGCCGCGAGCCGTCCTCGTCCATCACCGTCACCGCCAGCCAAACCGGCTTGCCCGCCTTGCCCGCCGCCCGCAGCGCGCCCTCGGCCTGGTCGACCGAGGACATCGTTTCGATCAGGATCAGGTCCACCCGATCCCTCAACAGCGCCACCGGCTCGGCATATTCCTCCGCCGCCTCCGCCGCCGGCGGGCAGAGGTCGGGCCGGTAGGACGCGCGCAGCGGCCCCAGCGAGCCGGCGATCCGCCCGCCGCCCGCCGCGTCGCGCGCCGCCTCGGCCGCGCTCAAAGCGATATCGGTCAGCTCCGCCACCCGGTCGCCCATGCCGACCCGCTCCAGCCGGTCGCGCAGCACCGCATAGGTATTGGTCGTGGCGATCTGCGCGCCGGCGGCGAAGAAATCGGCGTGCACCTCGCGCACCAGGTCGGGGCGATCGATCATCACCTGCGTCGACCAGAGATAGGTCGCCCTGTCACCCGAGCGGCGCACCAGTTCCTGCCCCATGCCGCCGTCGAGAATCGTAACCTCAGCCATGCGCGCCTCCCGGCGGTATCAGCACCAGCTTGCCGGGATAGTGCTTGGACTGGAAATCTTCCTGCGCCTCGGCGATCCGGTCCAGCGGATAGGTCTTCGAGACCAGCGGCCGGATCGCGCCGGCATTGATCAGCGCCACCAATTCGGCGAAGACCTCCGGCGGCTGGTAGGTGCTGCCCCTGAGCGTCAGGTCGCGCAGGTAGACCTGGCGCAGGTCCATCTCGACGATCGGCCCGGCGATCGCGCCCGAGACCGCATAGGTCCCGCCCGGTTTGAGCGCCGCGATCAGCGCCGGCCAGGCCGGCCCGCCGACCACGTCGACCACGGCGTCGAAGGCTGCCTCGGGCGGCGCCTCGTCGCGGCCGATTACCCGCGCCGCGCCCGCCGCCCGCACCGCCGCGGCCTTGGCCGCGGTGGTGATACCGGTCACCTCGGCGCCGCGATGCGCGGCGATTTGCACCGCCGCCATGCCTACCCCGCCCGAGGCGCCGCTGACCAGCAACCGCGTGCCCACGCCCGCCCCGGCCCGCGCCAGAAGCGCGGCCGCCGTGCCATAGGCGCAGGGCATGGCGCCGATCTCGATATCGCTCAACGGCGAGGCGCTGACATCGTAAAGATCGCCCGCCCGCAGCAGGCAGTACTGCGCGAACCCGCCGTCGAATTCCGAGCCCGGCACAACGTAGCCCACCGGGTTGTCCGCGGTCGGGCGGGGAATGACGTTCGGGCAAATCACCCGCGCGCCCAAATCCGGCGCGGCGACGCCCGCGCCCAGGGCCACCACCCTGCCGCAGATGTCGCCGCCCTGGATCAGCGGTAAGTCCAGCGCCCCCGACCAGCCGCCGGCCTCGATCCCGACCGCGCCGTCCACCGCGTCCGTCGCCGATGTCACCTCGGCGGCGTACCAACCGATGCGCGTGTTGATGTCGGTGTTGTTGACGCCGGCCGCCAGCACCCGGACCAGCACTTCGCCCGGGCCCGGCGCCGGCACCGGGATATCCTCGCGCCAGACCAATGCCTCGGGCCCGCCATGCCGGGTCAGTTGAACACCGCACATCGTCTGCGGCAGCCGGCTCACCGGCGCCACCGCCCGGCGCGCCGCAGGCGCGCCGCCCCCTCGGGTTCAAGCCTGAAAGGCGCAGAAGGGAGGCGGGTGGGCCCCTCCATGAAGAAATGGCCTCTCACGCCCTGAGCCTCTGGTTCGTCGCGTCCCACAGCGGCGCATCCGCCTGCACCACAGCCGGATACCTTTGCCCGAAGATCTCCGCCTCCAGAGCCGTCCCCTCCGCCGCCAGGTCGGCGCGGACCATGCCGAGTGCGATGCACTTGTTCACCCGGTACCCCCAGCCGCCCGAGGTGATCTCGCCCACCACCTCGTCGCCGGCCCAAAGCGTCGACATGTAGGGTGGATCCCGGTCGCCGGCCTCGATCACCAGCGTCGCGAAGCGCTTCTTCACGCCCTGCTGTTTTTCGCGCTCCAGCGCCGCCTTGCCGGTGAAATCGCCCTTGTCGAAGCGGATGAACCGGTCAAGCCCGCCCTCGAGCAAGGAGTAGTCGGTCGACAGATCGCCCTTCCAGGCGCGATAGCCCTTCTCCAGCCGCAGCCGGTCCAGCGCCCACATGCCGAAAGGTTTCGCACCCGCCGCCGTGACCGCGTCCCAGATCGCCGGCGCGCTGTCCGGCGCGCAATGGACTTCCCAGCCGAGTTCTCCGGCAAAGCTGACCCGGATCAGGGCGCAGTCCTCGCCAGCGACGCGGCCCTCGAAGCTGACCGACAGCCACGGCGCCGACAGGTCGTGGCCTTGCGTCAGCGGCGCCAGCACCTCGCGCGCCTTCGGCCCGGTGACCAGCAGACACTCCACCTCTTCGGAATGGTCGGTGATCCCGATGCCGTCCGGCGCCTGGCGCCAGAGCCATTCGTAATCGTGCCATTGCGCGGCGGCGGCGGTGATCAGGCCGACGTCTTCGTCGGAATGCACCATGCAGGACATCTCGGTGACGATGCGGCCGCGCGCGTCGGGGAAATAGACCAGGCCCACGCGCGCCGGGCCGGGCAGCCTTGAGGCGGTCAGGCCGTCGACGAACGCCTTCGCGCCGGGACCTTCGACCTTGATCCGGGTGAAGCCCGAGATCGGCAGGATGCCGCAGCCGTCGCGCACCGCCTCGCATTCCTCGCGGATGCGCGGCTCCCAGGGTCCGTTCCGGTCCCAGGTCTGGGTCGCCGCCTCGGAGGTGTCGTCGCCGGGCCTGGCGTACCAGTTCGCCCGCTCCCAGCCGTTATAGGCGCCGAATTGCGCGCCTGCTGCCTGCAGCCGCGAATGCAGCGGCGACAGCCGCTTGCCGCGCCCCGCGGGCCAGGTGTGGTGCGGGAAGTGGATGGCGTATTCGTGGCCGTAGACCTCGATCCCCTTGGCCACGCAATAGTCGCGGTCCGCATACCCGGTGAAGCGGCGCGGGTCGAGCGACCAGCAATCCCACTCGGTCGCGCCCTCCGTCACCCATTCGGCCAGGATCTTGCCCGCCCCGCCCGCCTGGGCGATGCCGAAGGTGAAGACGCAAGCCTCAAATGCGTTCCTCACCCCGGGCATCGGCCCGACGAGCGGATTGCCGTCGGGGGCGTAGGGGATCGGGCCGTTGATGACCTTGTTGACGCCGGCCCGGCCCAGCAGCGGCACCCGCGCCATGGCGTCCTCGATGTGCCATTCCAGCCGCTCCAGGTCGTCGGGGTAAAGCTGGAACGAGAAATCCTCGGGCATCGGGTCGTCGGGCGTGACCCAGTGCGCCTTGCAGTTGCGTTCGTAGGGGCCGAGGTTCAGGCCGTATTTTTCCTGCCGCAGGTAATACGAGCTGTCGACGTCGCGCAGCAGCGGCAGCTTGCGGTTGCCGGTCTCGGCGCACCATTGCTGCAGTTCGGGGATCTCGTCGGTCAGCATGTATTGGTGGCTCATCACCATCGTCGGCACGTCGCGCCCGCCATGCGGCTTGAACCATTCGCCGACGCGCCCGGCGTAGTAGCCCGCCGCGTTGACCACGAACTCGCAGCGAATGTCGCCCTTGTCGGTATGCACCACCCATTCGCCGCCGTCGCGGCTGACGCCCGTCGCGGGCGTGAAGCGCAGCACCTTCGCGCCGAGGTCGCGCGCGCCCTTGGCCAGCGCCTGGGTCAGCTGCGCCGGGTCGATGTCGCCGTCGGAGGGATCGTAGAGCGCGCCGGCCAGGTCGTGCGTCTCGATGAAGGGATAGCGGTCCTTGATGCCGGCCAGGTCCAGCATCTCCAGCGTCATGCCCTGGTAGCGGCCCATGCCGCAGGCGCGCTCGAACTCCAGCATCCGCTCGGCGGTGTGCGCCAGCCGGATCGAGCCGGTGACATGGTAGTTCATCGGGTAGTCCACCGCATCCGACAGCCCGCGGTAGAGCTCGGTCGAGTAGCGCTGCATGTTCATCACCGCCCACCCGGTCGAGAAGGTCGGCACGTTGCCGGCGGCATGCCAGGTCGACCCGGCGGTCAGCTCGTTCTTTTCGAGAAGCACGCAATCGGTCCAGCCGGCGCGGGCCAGGTGGTAGAGCGACGAAGCGCCGACAGCGCCGCCGCCGATGATGACGACCCGCGCGGAGGAGGGAATATCTGCCATCTGATGTCCTTCTTCAGTAAACCGGTGGAGAGATCACCCAGACCGCGACGGCCGGGCTCTTGTAGGGGTTGGCCCAGCGCAGCGGCTCGCCGCGCACGCGGACGGCATCGCCCCGGGCAATGGTGAACTTGTCGGGGCCGAGCCAGACGTCGAGGCGGCCCTCGATGATCATGGCAAGCTCGGCCGTGGGCCGCTGCACGGGTTCGTGCCGCGACGCGCCGGGCTGAAAGGTGGAATGGATCACCTCGAAGGCATCGGTGAGATCGGGCGAGAGCAGCGACTCGATCAGCCCCGGCGTGCGCTCTCCGATGGCGCGGCGGGCGGCGGCGCGGACGATGCGGCCCTGCTCTTCGCCCCGCGCGGCGGGCGCCGCGAACAGCGAGACGGGCACGCCGAAGATATCGGCCAGCCGCCGCAACTCGGACGCCTCGGGCACCGAGATGTCGCGTTCCACCTGGCTGAGCCAGCCGACCGAGCGGCCGAGTTCGCCGGCCACTTCGCTGAGCGTCAGTCCGCGCGCCTTGCGCAGGCTGCGCAGATCGGCCCCCTGGGGAACGGTCCGGACTGCCACGGCCTCCCATCCATGAAAATCTTTCGCCATTTTTCATCGGACGAATGGCAGTGGAACTCAAGCGGAATTTGGGGAACCCTGCGGAAAAGAACACACGGCCGCGGCCGAATCCGGAAGACGCGACCGGCGGGTCCGGGCCGGCGGCGCGGCGCGCTGCCGATTGTTTCCAGATTGTGCGTTCTGACGGGTTGGTGAGCCGAAGTGATTTTGACGTAGCGGCAAGCCTGACGCAGACTTGGTCCAAGGGAGGAGGGAGCCTGTGACGACGTCAAGCGATCACACAGATCCGCTTCCGGCGGGGACGATCATCTACCGTCACGCGCTGTCGACGCGGGTTTGGCACTGGATCAGCGTGGCGCTGGCCCTGATCCTGCTGATGAGCGGACTGATGATCTTCAACGCGCATCCGCGGCTTTACTGGGGCAGCTACGGCGCCAATGCCGATCCCGCCTGGCTGGAAATCTACGCCCAAGGCAACCGCGGCTTTCTGCGGCTGGGCGAAAGAACCCTGGAGACCACCGGCGTGCTGGGCGTTTCCAAGGGACCGTTCGGGCCCGTGAACCAGATCGCGTTTCCCAGCTGGGCGACGCTGCCCAACTATTACGACCTGTCAGCGGCACGGCGCTGGCATCTGTCGACCGCCTGGTTCTTTGCCCTGGGGACCATAGGTTTCGGCATCTGGAGCATCCTGAACGGCCACCTGCGGCGCGACCTGGCGCCGCGCTGGTCAGAGCTGAAACCGCGTCATTTGGCCAAGGAATGCGGAAACCATCTGCGGATGCGGCATCCGCACAGTACCGACGGAAGCTACAACGTCCTGCAGAAGCTTGCCTATCTGGGCGTGACCGCCGGCCTGATCCCGGCGCTGATCCTCAGCGGGCTGACGATGTCGCCCTGGGCGGTCTCGGTGGCGCCATGGCTTCTGGACCTGTTCGGGGGCCGGCAATCGGGGCGGTCGGTTCATTTCATCGCCGCCGGGCTGCTGGTGGGCTTCGTCGCGCTGCATCTGGTGATGGTCGTGCTGGCCGGCCCGATCAATCACCTGCGTTCGATGATCACCGGGCGGTTCCGCATCAAGGCGCCGAGGCGATGACGCGCCGCATAACCCGCCGCCTGCTGCTCGGCGCCGCCCTGGCCGCGCCGCCGCTGATCCTCGGCGCGACCGGCAACCTGCCATCGTGGAAACGGATCAAGCAAAGTTACACGGCGACCGGCGAGCGCCTGTCGCACGCGGTGTATTCGCGAATCGGCCGGTCAGCCCTGGCGCGGGAATACCCCCCCGAAGAGATGTCGCCCGAGTTCCGCACCAACGGCGCGACCACGGGCAACACGCCCGCCTGGCTGGAGGCGCGTGAGAGCGGCTTTGCGAACTGGACGCTGCAGGTCGACGGGCTGGTCCACGCGCCGCGCCGGTTCAGCCTGGCCGACCTGCAGGTTCTGCCGTTGCGCAGCCAGATCACCCGGCACGACTGTGTCGAAGGCTGGTCGGCCATTGGCGGCTGGACCGGGGTGCCGCTGTCGCACGTGCTGGAGGCGGTGCAGCTGCAGGCCGATGCAAGGTACCTGGTCTTCTGGTGCAGCGACGTCATGCGCGGCTTCCAGTACTACGAGAGCATCGACCTGATCGATGCCTTCCATCCCCAGACCATCCTCGCCTACGCGATGAACCGCGTGCCGCTGCCGGTGGGCCACGGCGCGCCGCTGCGCCTGCGGGCCGAGCGGCAGTTGGGCTACAAGCAGGCCAAGTTCGTCGAACGCATCGAGGCGGTGGCGTCGCTGTCCAGCGTCGGCTTTGGCAATGGCGGGTTCTGGGAAGATATTGCCGGCTACGAATGGTATGCCGGGATCTGACGCGCCGTCGGTTACCCGACCGCGCCCAGCGCCGCGACCAGCACCCAAAGCGCCATGACGATCACGATGACCGAGCCGATGGTATAGAACGTGGCGCGCGTCTCGTGGCTTTTCGCGGTGCCGTAGGCCCAGGCATGCAGCGCGCGGGCGATGACGAAGCCCATCATCAGCGCGATCGCGGCCCAGAGCGGCGGGCTGACGGCGACAAGGCCCAGCCCCGCCACCCAGAAGGCTGGGATGTTCTCCAGGTCGTTGCGATGCATCCGGCGCGAGCGTTCCACCGCCTCGTTGGGCTGCAGCTGCGCCGGGTCGGGCGCCTTGTTGATCGCGCCGGGACGCAGATCCTCGGGGCTTACAAAGCCGGCGCCCTCGCGCGTCATCGCGCGCACCGTCATCCAGCCCTGGCCCATGACCTTCAGCACGGTCAGCGCCGCGGCGATCAGCCAGGTGACGAAGACCGGGTTATCGAGGCTGAAGGCGGCCATCGGCGGTTTATTCAGCGGCCATGTCGGGCGCGTCATCTATCGGGTGATGCACGATCTCGGTCCCGAGCACCGTCATGCTTTCGCGCAGGAACGCGGCCAGCGCGGTCCAGTCCTCGGCGGTGACGAGGTTGCCGTCGCGCAAGGCGGCCCTGGGGCCGATCTTGACGAGCATCGCCTTGGTCAGCCGGATCTCGGGCTCGACGGTGTAATACGCCGCGACGCGCTTGCCGTCGATGACGTCGGGCACGGCGACCAGCACCTGCGGGCCGCGGCCGAGCGCGAGGATCGGCTTGTCGTCGAGGTAGAATTCGCGGACGAGCTCGCGGATCCGGGTGCGGGTGCGGATATGTTCGGGACCGCGCCCGCCGGGGATGTAGACCGCGTCGTAGCTGTCGGACTCGGCCGTGGCGAAGTCGCGCGTGACCTCGACCGCGTGGCCCTTGTGCTCGGCTCCGGCGGCAATTCCGCGCGCGTGATCCTGCACGCTGGTGGCGACAAGGTCGCCGTAATGGGTGTCTGGGCAGATGATGTCGATGGTGTGGCCGACGGCCTCCATCGCTTGCTGGAAGACGAAGATGTCGTAATCGCCGGAATAGTCTCCGATCAGCATCAAGATGCGCTTGCCGGACATGGCACCCCCCCTTGGCCGCAGCGAATATCGGCGAGTGTACCTGCTCCGGCGCAGTTCGCAAAGGGAGGCGGTGGTCAGATGCTGGCCCAGTCGGTGTAGACTTGGCCGGGCGCGGGGTCACGGCGCTTCAGGGCGGCGCGGCGTTGGCGGGCTTCGATGCTCAGCGGGCGGACGCGCAGTCT
>JAHELH010000108.1 GCA_024644285.1 Paracoccaceae bacterium
CGTTCTCGCCCGGCACGATCGAGGCGACCCAGACGACGACCCTGAGATACACCTTCACCAACACCGCCCCGATCGCGGCCACCGATATCGCGCTGTCCGACACGCTGCCCGCCGGCGTGAACATCGCTGTTCCGGAAACCAACTCGACCACTTGTGGCGGCACGGTGACGGCAGCGGTGCGCAGCGGTCTGGTGACCCTGACCGGCGGCAGCCTGCCCGCAGGCAACAGCTGTATCGTCTCGGTCCTGCTGACCTCGGCCATCGAGGGCAGCTATCCCAACAGCGCCGAAAGCGCCTCGTCCTCGCTGGGCGATACCACCAGCGGAAGCGACACGCTGACCGTGAACGCCGCAAGTACAGGCAGCGTTGTGTTCATCCAGGAAGCAGGCGAGGACGCCAGCTTCGACTACGGCTCGGCCGAGCCCGGCCTGAACTTCACCATCGTGACGGCCGGCGGTTCAGGGTCTGCAGGCCCGTTCACCCTGAATGCGGGCACCTACACCATCACCCAGACCCCGCCCGCCGGGTTCGGCAATGTCGCGATCGCCTGCGACGACAGCGACAGCACGGGCGATCCCCTGACCGGGGTGATCACCGTCAACCTGGCACCGCTGGAAGCCGTGACGTGCCGGATCCTGTCGATCTCGTCGCTGCAGAAGACCGTCGATACCATCAACCGGTTCCTGCGGGATCGCGCCGACCGGATGCTGGCCAGTGAACCGCGGTCCGACCGCCGCTTCGGCCGGCTCAACCGGGGCAGCGACAACGCAACGCGGCTGTCCTGGGCGCCCGGCGATCTGAAGGCGTTGCTGCCGTTCACCGCCGAGTTCAGTCACGGGTCGAAGAATTTCCGCTTTTCGACCAGCATGCTGCAGGTGCGCGAGGCCGGGGCCTCGATCGCGCTGGCCCATGGCTCGACCAAGGATGCGATCTATGTCGACAACTACCGCTTCGACGCGTGGTTCGAGGCGCAATTCCAGCATTTCGATGCCGAAGCCGACCGCGAGGGTCACTTCGCCATCGCCTATATGGGCGTCGATTACCTGCTGTCGCCCGACGTCCTCGTCGGCTTCCTGGTGCAGGTCGACGACATGGAGGATGCCTCGACCACCCTGAACTCCACGGCCCGGGGCACCGGCTGGATGGCCGGGCCCTACATGACCGCGCGGCTTGCGCCGAACCTCTATTTCGACGGCCGGATCGCGGCGGGCCGGTCGACCAACGAGGTCAGCCCGTTCAACACCTATGTGGACGAGTTCACGACCGACCGCTGGATGGCGATGGCCAGCCTGACCGGGGAGTTGCAGCGGGGCGCCTGGACGATCCGCCCGGCGGCAAGCCTGTCCTACTTCGAGGAAACCCAGCACAGCTATGTCGACAGCATCGGGGTGACGATCCCCAGCCAGACCGTGCAGCTGGGTCAGCTGAAGATCGGGCCGACCTTCTCGGGCAAGTTCGAAACCGAGGACGGCTTGTTGTATTCGCCGTATTTCAGCATCGACGCGATCCACAACCTTGGCGAGACGACCGGCGTGACGGTCACCAATCCGGCCACGCCCGCCTCCGAGGGCTGGCGCGGGCGGCTGCAGGCCGGAATCGACTTCACCACCGATACCGGCGCCCGAATCAGCTTCGGCGGCACCTATGACGGACTGTTCCGCGATGATTTCGACGTCTGGGGCCTGACGTTCGACGTGACGATCCCGCTGCAGAAAACCAAGTCACGCTGATCCGGGCGCGGGCCGGGCTTTCACCGCAAAGCCCGGCCGCTGCCCGCCGGTTCAGGCCCGAAAACCCCGTTATCACTGAAAAACTCCGCCCGGCCCTTGCCGTCGAGGAAGCCCTTGCCAACGGCCGGCTTTCTGGCACCATGCGCGCAGAACTGGCGGGCCGCTTCCAAGCCTGCTTAAATGTTCGCACCAAATCGGGGCGCTTCAGACCCCGCCACAGGGAGACCATGATGAAACAGCCAATAAGACTCACCGCCCTGGCGATGACGTTCGCGCTGGGAACGACCGCCGTGTCGGCCCAGTCGCTCGTCTATTGCTCGGAAGGCTCGCCGGAAGGCTTCGACCCGGCGCTGTATACGTCCGGCACCACCTTCGACGCCTCCAGCCACCCGATCTACAACCGGCTGGCCGAGTTCAAGGTCGGCACCACCGAGGTGATCCCGGGTCTGGCCGAAAGCTGGGAGGTCAGCGACGACGGCAAGACCGTGACCTTCAAGCTGCGCTCCGGCGTCAAGTTCCACTCCAACGACCAGTTCACGCCGAGCCGCGACTTCAACGCCGAGGACGTGATCTTCAGCTTCGACCGCCAGGGCAACGAGCAAAACCCCTACTACACCGTGTCCGGCGGCACCTGGGAATACTATGGCGGCATGTCGATGCCCGACCTGATCGAGAGCATCGAGGCGCCCGATCCGATGACCGTGGTGTTCAACCTGACCCGTCCCGAAGCGCCGATCATCGCCAACATGGCGATGGATTTCGCCTCGATCGTGTCGAAGGAATACGCCGACGCGATGATGGCGGCCGGCACGCCCGAGATGGTCAACCAGGCGCCGATCGGCACCGGACCCTTCAAGTTCCAGGCCTACCAGAAGGACGCCGTCATCCGCTATCTGCGCAATGACGACTACTGGGGCGAGCCGGCCAAGGTGGAAAGCCTGATCTTCGCGATCACGCCCGACGCCAGCGTGCGCTACCAGAAGGTGCAGGCGGGCGAGTGCCACGTCATGGCCTATCCGAACCCGGCCGACATCCAGGCGATGAAGGATGCCGCGGACATCGTGGTGATGGAGCAGGAAGGCCTGAACGTGGGCTACCTGGCCTACAACACCACTCAGGCGCCGTTCGACAACGCCAAGGTCCGCAAGGCGCTGAACATGGCCATCGACAAGCAGGCCATCATCGACGTCGTGTTCCAGGGCTCCGGCCAGATCGCCAAGAACCCGATCCCGCCGACCATGTGGTCCTATAACGACGACATCGTCGACGATCCCTACGATCCGGACGCCGCCAAGGCCGCGCTGGAAGCCGAGGGCGTCACCGATCTCAAGATGAAGATCTGGGCGATGCCGGTGCAGCGGCCCTACAACCCCAACGCTCGCCGCATGGCCGAACTGATGCAGGAGGATTTCGCCAAGATCGGCGTCGAGGTCGAGATCGTCTCCTACGAATGGGGCGAGTACCTCAGCCGTTCGCGCGCGCTTGACCGCGACGGCGCGATCCTTCTCGGCTGGACCGGCGACAACGGCGATCCGGACAACTTCCTGGCCGTGCTCCTGGGCTGCGACGGACGCGAAAATTCGAACCGCGCGCAGTGGTGCCACCAGCCGTTCGAGGATCTGATCCAGAAGGCCAAGGTGCTGCCGACGCAGGCCGAGCGCGAGCCGCTCTACCGCGAGGCGCAGGTGATCTTCAAGGAGCAGGCGCCGTGGGCCACCATCGCGCATTCGGTCGTGTTCATGGTGATGCGGCCCGAGGTCGAGGGCTACAAGGTCCACCCGCTGGGCGGCCACATCTTCGGCGCGGTCGGGCTGTCGCAGTAACCGGTTGACGTCATTGGCGCGGGGCCCTCCCGGGTCCCGCGCCGCAAGCCGGTTTGAACCGGCTTGTCCCCGCGGTTTCCGAACCGCGGGAAGGCGTTTCGAAACGCTTTCCCGTCGAGGCAGGTCGGCCGATGTCCCTTGATATCAGCGAATACGCCCGAGTGGCCCGCGAGATCGGCGTCGACGCCGTGGCCCTGGTGCCCGGGCCGAATTTCACCCGCCTGGTCGGGCATCCGTTCATGAGCCACGAACGCCCCTTCCTTCTGGTGATCCCGTCAAACGGCACGCCCGCCGCGCTGGTGCCCAACCTGGAGCTGCGCAGCTGGGACCTGGTGGGTTTCGACGGCGCGGTGTTCGACTGGCGCGATCAGGACGGATATGACGCCGCCTTCACGGCACTGACCGGCCACCTGCGGATTCGCTCGCTGGCCGTCGAGGGCCAGATCATGCGGGTATTCGTGCACCACGCGCTGAAGCGTGCCCAGCGGGACCTGGAGATCATCGACGGCGAGGCGGCCATCTCCGGCCTGCGCGTGATCAAGACCGGGACCGAGATCGAGGCGCTGAAAGCCGCCATCGCCGTCTCGGAACGCGCGCTGGAGAAAACGCTCGCCTCGGTCAGCCTCGGCCAGACCGAGGCCGAGATCGAGCAGGCGCTGGTCCTCAACCTGTTCGCCGAGGGCGCCGAGGACCATGCCTTCCGCCCCATCGCCGCCGCCGGCGACAATTCGGCCCGCCCGCACGCCAAGGCGCGCCCCGACTACCGGGTGGAGGCCGGCGACGCCCTGCTGATCGATTTCGGCGCCCGCAAGCATGGGCATTGTGCCGACATCACCCGCACCGTGTTCCTCGGCCATGCCAGCGACGAGGCGCGCGAGGTCTACGACACCGTCCTGCGCGCCAACCGGCGCGGCCACCAGGTGACGAAGGCCGGCATCACCGCGCACGAGATCGACGACGCGGTGACCGGCGTGCTCGAAGCCTCGCGCTTCGCCGACCGGATCCGCACCAAGACCGGCCACGGCCTGGGCCGCGAGGTGCACGAGGCGCCCTACATCATGCGCGGCAATCACCAGGTTCTGCCCGCCGGCACGGTGTTCACCAACGAACCCGGTCTCTACAAGATCGGCGCCTTCGGGGTGCGGATCGAGGACGATGTGCTTGTCACCGAAACCGGCTCCGTGTCACTAACGACATATCCGACCGATCTTCAGGTGCTGACATGCTGAAATACTTCGCCTCGCGCCTGCTGACCTTCGTGCCCACCTTCCTGGGTGTCACGCTGATCTCCTTCGCCTTCATCCGCGTGCTGCCGGGCGATCCGATCATCGTCATGGCCGGCGAGCGCGGACTGAGCGAGGAGCGCTACCGGGAACTTAGCGAGCAATTCGGTTTCGACCGGCCGCTCGTCGTCCAGTTCTGGGAGTATTTCACCGGCGTGCTGCAAGGCGATCTCGGGCAAAGCTTCGTCACCAAGAAACCGGTCTGGGACGAGTTCTTCGCCCTGTTCCCCGCGACACTGGAACTGTCGATCTGCGCGATGGTCTTCGCCGTGGCGCTCGGTCTGCCGGCGGGCGTGATCGCCGCCGTCAACCGCGGCAAGTTCTTCGACCGGGCGCTGATGTCGACAGCACTTGTGGGCTACTCGATGCCGATCTTCTGGTGGGCGCTGCTGCTGATCATCGTGTTCTCGGGCAACCTGCAATGGACGCCGGTCTCGGGTCGGATCGACCTGATCTACTATTTCCCCGACCCCACCGGCTTCATGCTGATCGACAGCCTGACCTCGGGCCAGAAGGGCGCCTTCGCCTCGGCCGTGCGGCACCTGGTGCTGCCCACCATCGTGCTGGGCACCATCCCGCTGGCGGTGATCGCGCGGCAGACCCGCTCGGCGATGCTGGAAGTGCTGGGCGAGGACTACATCCGCACGGCCCGCGCCAAGGGGCTGTCGCCGGGGCGGATCAACGGCATCCACGCCCTGCGCAACGCGCTGATCCCGGTGATTACCGTGATCGGCCTCAGCGTCGGCACGCTGCTGGCCGGCGCGATCCTGACCGAGACGATCTTCTCCTGGCCCGGCATCGGCAAGTGGATGGTCGATTCGATCTTTCGCCGCGACTATCCCGTCGTCCAGGGCGGGCTGCTCTTGATCGCGGTGATGGTGATGATCGTGAACCTGACCGTCGACGTGCTCTACGGCGTCATCAACCCCAAGATCAGGAAGCGCTAGGATGACCGACACCGCCGCGGCCACCGCCCCGAAAGCGCCCGAACGGCCCGGCCGCCTGCGCGAGTTCTGGTTCTATTTCCGCGAGAACCGGGGCGCCGTCTTCGGTCTGTGGATTTTCGCCGCCTTCGCCTTCTGCGCCCTTTTCGCGCCCTTGCTGTCACCCTACGACCCGACCGAGCAGTTCCGCCAGTTCACCCTGATCCCGCCGGCCTGGCAGGAGGGCGGCAACTGGGCCTTCCCGCTGGGCACCGATCCCTTGGGCCGCGACATGCTGTCCCGCCTGATCGAGGGCGCGCGCTATTCGTTCTTCGTCGGCATCGTCGTGGTCACGGTCGCGGCCTCGGGCGGCATCCTGGTCGGGCTGATCTCGGGCTTCGCGCCGAAATGGATCGACACGATCATCATGCGGATCATGGACATCATCCTGGCCTTCCCGTCGCTGCTGCTGGCCCTCGTTCTGGTGGCGATCCTCGGGCCCAGCCTGACCAACGCGATGATCGCCATCGCCATCGTGCTGCAGCCGCATTACGTGCGGCTGACCCGCGCGAGCGTCCTGTCGGAAAAACAGAAGGACTACGTCACCGCCGCCCGCGTGGTGGGCGCCGGGCGGCTGCGGCTGATGTTCATCACCGTGCTGCCGAACTGCCTGGCGCCGATCATCGTGCAGGCGGCGCTCAGCTTCTCCACCGCGATCCTGGACGCCGCGGCGCTGGGATTCCTGGGCATGGGCGCGCAGCCGCCGACGCCGGAATGGGGCACGATGCTGGCCGAGGCGCGCGAGTTCATCCTGCGTGCGTGGTGGGTCGTCACCTTCCCCGGCCTCGCCATCCTGGTCACGGTTCTGGCGATCAACCTGATGGGCGACGGGTTGCGCGACGCGCTCGATCCGAAGCTGAAGCGGAGTTGAGGAGATGCGGTGCGCACCGATCTCCACCCCGCCCAAGGCCTTTCGAAAGGCCTTGGCAAGCGCTTTCGAAAGCGCTTCCCCCGCCCGGCCGCAGCGCGAAGGAGCCTGAATGTCCCTCCTCACCCTCCGCAACCTCTGCGTCGACTTCGCCACCTCCGCCGGCAGCTTCCGCGCGGTCGATGCCGTAGACCTTGACGTCGACAAGGGCGAACTTGTCGCCATCGTCGGCGAAAGCGGCTCGGGCAAGTCGGTGACCATGCTGGCGCTGATGGGCCTTCTGCCTTGGACCGCCACCGTCACAGCCGACGAGATGCGCTTCGACGGCCACGACCTCTTGCAGATGTCCGCCCGCGCCCGCCGCAAGATCGTCGGCGACGACATGGCGATGATCTTTCAGGAACCAATGTCCTCGCTGAACCCCTGCTTCCAGGTCGGCTGGCAGATCAAGGAGGCGCTGCGCATCCACCTCGGCATGGACCGCAAGGCCCAGCACCGCCGCGCCGTGGAACTGTTCGAGCAGGTCGGCATCCCCGACCCCGAAAAGCGCCTTTCGGCCTTCCCGCACCAGATGTCGGGCGGGATGAACCAGCGGGTGATGATCGCCATGGCCATCGCCTGCAAGCCCAAGCTCTTGATCGCCGACGAGCCCACGACCGCGCTCGACGTCACCATCCAGGCGCAGATCCTCGACCTGTTGGTCGGCCTGCGCGAGGAAACCGGCATGGGGCTGGTGCTGATCACCCACGACATGGGGGTGGTCGCCGAGACCGCCGAACGGGTCTGCGTGCAATATTCCGGCCAGAAGGTCGAGGAGCAGCCCGTGGTGCCGCTCTTCGACACGCCGCACCATCCCTACACCGCCGCTTTGCTCGACGCCCTGCCCGAGCGTGCGAAGGAAAAACACCTGCCAACGATCCCCGGCGTGGTGCCGGGCCAGTTCGACCGGCCGCAAGGCTGCCTGTTCTCGCCGCGCTGCAAGTTCGCCGACGACACGTGCCGCGCCGTGCCGCCACCGCCCCTGGGGCCCGAACTTGGCTATGCCCGCTGCCATTACCCGCTCAACACCAGCGAAAGGAAGGCGTCATGACCGCCGTGATGGAGGCCCGCGACCTGGCGCAGCACTACGAGGTCGGCGGCAACATCTTCGCCAAGTCCCGCACGCTCAAGGCGGTGGCGGGGCTGGATTTCGAGCTCTATCCCGGCAAGACGCTGGCCGTCGTGGGCGAAAGCGGCTGCGGCAAGTCCACGCTGGCGCGAATGA
>JAHELH010000411.1 GCA_024644285.1 Paracoccaceae bacterium
CAGCAAGCTCGCCTTGGCCTGCCCGTAGTCGCGCGCCTTCAGCGTGGCGAACCGGCGGCCCTGCACGATCACCTGCGCGCCGGTCTCGGTTTCGGGCTTCAGCAGGACCGGGTTCATGTCGGTGACCGGATCGCGCCCGGCGGCCCGCGCCTGAAGCGCCTGGGCGCGGCCGATCTCGCCGCCGTCGACGGTGACGGCGGCGTTGTTCGACATGTTCTGCGGCTTGAACGGCGCGACCGACAGGCCGCGGCGCAGGCAGGCCCGCGCCAGCCCGGCCACCAGGATCGACTTGCCCACGTTCGAGCCAGCCCCCTGGATCATTATCGCCTTGGCCATGCCGCCCCCTTCGCCTAGTCCGACACGGGATAGCGGGCAATATCGCCCGCGGGAAGGGGCGGGAAGGTGAACACGCCGGCGCATCTGATCTTCGGGCTCTCGGCGTTCGGGCAGCCGGAGCGGCCGAGGGTCACCACGGCGGCGCTGCTGGGCGCCTTCGTGCCGGACCTGTCGCTTTACGCCATGGTCGGTGCGTCGATCTGGGTGCTGGGCATCCCGCCGCGCAGGGTGTTCCGAGAGCTTTACTATTCCGACGCCTGGCAGCAGGTCTTCGCCATCGACAATTCCTTCGTCGTCTGGGGCACGGCGCTGGCGCTGGCGCTGTGGCGGCGGAGCGCGGTGGCCATCGCCTTCACCGGCGCGGCGTTCCTGCACCTGATCTTCGACTTCCCGCTGCACAACCACGATGCGCGGATGCATTTCTGGCCGCTGAGCCGCTGGGTCTTCGAAAGCCCGGTCAGTTACTGGGACGACACGTTCCACGCCCGCATCGTCGGGCCGCTGGAGCTGGGCGTATCGATGCTTTTGTGCCTGCTGCTGTTGATCCGGTTCCGCGGCTGGGCGATGCGCGGGCTGATCCTGGCCCTGGGCGCGATGGAAACGATGTCGTCGGGCATCTGGCGCTACATCTTCTGAAACGAAGAAAGCGCGCCCCGGGGGACGCGCTTTCGATCTGCTGCCGTGTCCGGCGGAATGGTGTCAGGCCGCTTCGGCCTGGGCCTGCAGCGCGGCGTTGCGGCGCTCGCTTTCCTCGCGGCTGAGCGCCACCGAGGTGCGGACGCCTTTCGACACGAACTCCATCAGACCCAGAACGACACGCTCGTTGGGGTCGATGCCGGCGCAGCTGAGCACCTCGCGGCCATCGCGCGAGCGGGCCCAGCGGGCGATCTGTTCGGGGCCGTTGCCGTACTTCTTGTCATCGGCAATGGCATCGTCGAGGGCGGCAAGCACCACAGCCGCGAACAGCTTGCGCGATCGCTGGCCCTGCTCGTAGTTGAATGCCGTGCTATCAACGAAATCTTTCATCCGTCGTCCTTTTTTCTTGCTCTTGCGTTTTCGGGCGTGGCGGCCAATATGACCGGTTCTGAGTGATTCGGTAATTCTCTTTTGGAATGTCTGCTATGCGTTCCGTGCATAGCTAGACCGTCGCACACACCGTATTTAGTCGCCTTGCCTCGGTTCACCTGCCAAGATATAGGCCCGGTCAACAAATGATCAACCTTTTGACATGGTTCTGACACATGCCGAAAATCAACGGTAACGAGATTCGCCCCGGCAACGTGCTGGAGCATAACGGCGGCCTGTGGGCGGCGGTCAAGGTCGACCACGTGAAGCCCGGCAAGGGCGGCGCTTTCGCGCAGGTCGAGTTGCGCAATCTCCGGAACGGATCGAAGCTTAACGAACGGTTTCGCTCGGCCGACAAGGTGGAGCGGGTGCGGCTGGAGCAGAAGGACCAGCAATTCCTCTACGAGAGCGACGGCATGCTTGTTTTCATGGACAGCGAGACCTTCGAGCAGATCGAGCTGCCCGCGGAGATCCTCGGCGACCGGCGGCCGTTCCTGCAGGACGGCATGAATGTACAGATCGAGTATTACGAGAGCGAGGCGCTGAACGCGTCGCTGCCGCAGAAGGTGACCTGCCGGATCGTCGAGACCGAGCCGGTGGTCAAGGGCCAGACCGCCGCCAATTCGTTCAAGCCGGCGCTTCTGGACAACGGCGTGCGCGTGATGGTGCCGCCCTTCGT
>JAHELH010000412.1 GCA_024644285.1 Paracoccaceae bacterium
ACGGGGCGCCAGGGGTCGATGTAGAAATCGCCGGCCGGGCAGTAGATGCCGCGATCCGTGAAGCTGAGAACAGGCGTGGCCATGGTCGGGAGTATAGGGCGTGCGCCGGTGGCGGCGAGGGCGCGGCATGCGCCTCGAAGCGCAGCCCACCCGCCCACCCCTGCGCTTCGAGGCGCATGCCGCCGGCTTCGGCGTTGCGCGGGCAGCGGCGGCGGGAGCCTCCGGCGGAGGTATTTTTCGCCAGATGAAGAGGGGAGACGGTCGGGTGGCCATGGGCTGCGGGCTGGGACGCTGACGCTGGGGGCCGGGCCGATTGCTCGATATTTGGGCATTGGCCGTGAAAATCGGCGACTGCGAGGGGAGGCCGCATTGCATTCGGCTCAAAAGCCAGTGACGTTAGGGTATGGACAGCGCCGGCCCCCGCTTTTTCGACGAGATGACCGACGGCGGATCGGTGCGTCCGCCCTATGCCGGGCTGGAGGCGTGGATGCGCGACATGCCGGCGGAGTTGCGCACGATGAAGCAGTCCGAGGCCGAGGCGCTGTTCCGGCGGATCGGCATCACCTTCGCGGTCTACGGCGAGGGCGGCGACCCGGACCGGCTGATCCCGTTCGACATGTTTCCGCGGGTCTTCAGCGGCGATGAATGGCGCCGGCTGGAGCGTGGCATCAAGCAGCGGGCGCGGGCGCTGAATGCGTTTCTGACGGATGTCTACGGGCGCGGCGAGATCATCCGGGCGGGCCGCATTCCGGCGCGGCTGGTCTATGGCAACGAGGCCTACGAGAAGGCGGTGGTGGGCTTCCGCCCGCCGCGCAATGTCTATTCGCATATCGTCGGCATCGACCTGGTGCGCACCGGGCCCGAAGAGTTCTTCGTGCTGGAGGACAATTGCCGCACGCCCTCGGGCGTCAGCTACATGCTGGAGAACCGAGAGATCATGATGCGGATGTTCCCGGTCTTGTTCCAGCAGAACCGGATCGCGCCGGTCGAGGGCTATCCGCGGGCGCTGAAGCGGACGCTGGCGAGCGTGGCGCCCGAGAAATGCGAGACCGAGCCCTGCGTCGTGATCCTGACCCCGGGACATTACAACAGCGCCTATTACGAACATTCCTTCCTGGCCGACCAGATGGGGGTGGAACTGGTCGAGGGGCAGGACCTGTTCGTCGACGGCGATTTC
This sequence comes from Paracoccaceae bacterium, assembly GCA_024644285.1. Classification (GTDB taxonomy): domain Bacteria; phylum Pseudomonadota; class Alphaproteobacteria; order Rhodobacterales; family Rhodobacteraceae; genus JAHELH01. The sequence goes on from JAHELH010000412.1 coordinate 1,178, forward strand.
TGCTGGATGAAGACCACCAAGGGGCCGCAGAAGGTCGACGTGATCTACCGCCGGATCGACGACGCGTTCATCGACCCACTGTGCTTCAAGCCCGATTCGATGCTGGGCGTGGCGGGGCTGATGAACGTCTACCGCTCGGGCGGGGTGTCGATCTGCAGCGCGCCCGGCGCGGGCGTGGCCGACGACAAGGCGGTCTATACTTTCGTGCCGGAGATGGTGCGCTTTTACCTTGGCGAGGAGCCGATCCTGAACAACGTGCCGACCTGGCAATGCGCGAGGGAGGATGACCGGAAATACGTGCTGGATCATCTGTCCGAACTGGTGGTCAAGGAGGTGCACGGCTCGGGGGGCTACGGGATGCTGGTCGGTCCGAAGTCGAGCGCGAGCCAGATCGAGGCGTTCCGCGCCAAGATCACCGAGGACCCGGACAACTACATCGCGCAGCCTACGCTGGCGCTGTCGACCTGCCCGACCTTCGTCGAGGAAGGCGTGGCGCCGCGGCATGTCGACCTGCGGCCCTATTGCCTGGTCGGAGAGGAGATCACGCTGGTGCCGGGCGGGCTGACGCGGGTGGCGCTGACCGAGGGGTCGCTGGTGGTGAACTCGTCGCAGGGCGGCGGGGTCAAGGACACCTGGGTGCTGGTGGAATAGCGATGCTGAGCCGGACCGCGGAAAACCTGTACTGGATCGGCCGCTACATCGAGCGCGCCGAGACCCGCGCGCGGCTGCTTGAGGTCGGCGCGCGGAATGCGCTTTTGCCCAATACCGGCGGCGGCTATCGCAACGAATGGGATGCGATCCTGGCGGCGAGCGGCACCGCGGACGACTTCGATGAGAAATACGGCGACGCGGTGCAGCGCAACGTCGAAAGCCACATGTTCTTTGACGAGGACAACCCG
>JAHELH010000413.1 GCA_024644285.1 Paracoccaceae bacterium
GCGCTGAGCTACGCGCGCTCGGTGATCTTCCGGCTGGAGGACGACCCGGAGGCCGTGAAGATCGCGCTGGCCGAGGCGGAAACCGCGGCGGCGCTGGGGCCCTCGGTGCCGCAGGTGCAGTTCGCGCTGGCGGTGGTGCATCTGGCGGCGCGCAATCACGACAGGGCGGTCGATGCGGCGCGGCAGGCGGTGCTGCTCGACCCGAACTATGCCGACGGCTACGCGGTGCTGGCGCAGACGCTGGCTTATTCCGGCGACGCCGAGGCGGGGCTGCCGGCGATCCGGACGGCCAAGACGCTGAGCCCGCGCTACGTTTTCGACTATCTTTGGGTCGAGGGGAACATCCTGTTCCAGGAGCGCCGCTATGCGGAGGCGCGCGAGGTCCTGGAGGAGGTGGTCGCGCGGAACCCGGCCTTCCTGGTGGGGCGGCTGACGCTGGCGGCGACCTATGGCCATCTGGGCGAAACCGAAGAGGTCGCATGGCTGGCGGTCGAGATCCTGACGATGGCGCCAGGCCTGTCGGCGGCGGCGGAGGGCGCGCGGGCGCCCTACCGGCGCGAGGCGGATCGGCGGCATTACGTGCAGGGGCTTCTGCTGGCCGGGCTGCCGGAGTGACCGGCCGCTAGCGCCTGCCGTAATAGAGCCCGACGACGTGTTCGGCCTCGGCGAAGAACAGCCAGCGCAGAAGCAGCAGCCCGGCCACGTGGCTGGCCACGGCGAGCACCGCCATGACGTGGAAGAACGGCAGGAGCAGCAGCAGAAGCGGCGCGAGGAAGGCCAGGGCCAGCGCGATCGAGCGCAGCTTCAGCGCGTGCTTGCGGGCGACGACGAAGACCATCTCGCGCGTCAGGTAGCTGCCGCCGGTATGCGGCGGCTCGAAGCTGCGGACGGTGCCCATGTGCCCCAGCCCGGTGGCGCTTGCCATGTCGGTGCCTGACTCCGCCAGCCGCAGGTCGCCGGTCTTCCAGGTGTAGAACTGCAGAAGGCCCGTGGCCGGGATCAGCACGATGGCCAGCCAGACCTGGCCCGCCAGCAAGGCCCCGCCGGAAATGGCGAGCGCGAGAAACAGCGCGGGCGTGGTCCAGTGATGCCAGCGGGGGACGGTTTTCAGCTGGGCGTAGATCATCGAGGTGCAATAGATTGTGGCCAGACAGAGCGCGGCGCCCAGCCAGCCGAGGGGTGGCACGCGCAGGCCGAAGAGCACCCAGAGCGCGGCGTAGAGGCCCATGACGGCGAACGTGGCGCAGGCCAGCCAGCCCTCGCGGGAAAGCCAGCTGGTGCGCCATTGCGTGAAGGCCATGAGCGCGCGTTCGGGATGGCCGAGGTGGAAGGTCGAGGCGACCAGCCCGGCGCCGGCGAGGCCGAAGGCGATGACGAAGTAGAGCACCAGCACCCAGCCCTCGATGCGCGGCAGGCCCAGCCCGAGAAAGGCCAGCAGGCCGAAACCGAGGCCGGAAAGGGCGGTGAAGAGGATGAGCGAGCCGGCGGGATGCATCAGAGGCGGTCCAGCTTCTTGTCGATCCAGGCCAGAAGGCCGGTCGGTTCCTCGGCGACGGGCTCAAGGAGCGGGCCGAGCACGTCGATCTCGGCGTCGCGGGCGCGCGGCGGCAGGTACTTGTTGACCGGCTTGGTGCCCTGTTCCGGCATCAGGTCGAAGCCGCCGCGCTCTTCGACCAGCCGGCTGACGTCGCTGGTGGGATCGGCGAGGTCGCCGAAGTGGCGGGCCCCGGCGGGGCATGTGCGCACGCAGGCCGGGGTGCGGTCGATCTCGGGGAGGTTCTCGTTGTAGATGCGGTCGACGCAGAGGGTGCATTTCTTCATCACCTTCTCGGCCGGGTCCATCTCGCGCGCGCCATAGGGGCAGGCCCAGGCGCAGAGGCCGCAGCCGATGCAGGTGTCTTCGTTGACCAGCACGATGCCGTCTTCGACCCGCTTGTAGCTGGCGCCGGTGGGGCAGACGGTGACGCAGGGGGCGTCCTCGCAGTGCAGGCAGGATTTCGGGAAATGCACGGTCTGGGCCGGACCGGTCTCGGGCTGCACTTCGTAGGAATGAATGCGGTTGAGGAAGCTGCC
>JAHELH010000109.1:0-6149 GCA_024644285.1 Paracoccaceae bacterium
TCGACCCTGGGACCTGTGCGCGCCGTCTCTGCGGCCCAGGACCGCACCAGCGCCATCTGCGCGGCCTTCGACGCGGCGTAGGCGCCAAAGAATTTCTCGCCCTCGTGCGGATCGTCGAAGAACACCGCACGGCTGCCGGGCCGGTTCAGCAGCGGCGCGACCATGGCGATCAGCCGCGCCGTCGCCGTGACGTTGACCTTCTGCGCCTTCTCGAAGTCGCGGGCGTCGATGTGGTCGGCGGGGCTGAGCGGCGGCGCGTGCACGACCGCGTGCACCCAGATGTCCAATCCGCCCCACCGGTCGAAGATCGAGCGGCACAGATGCGCCATCGCGTCGCCGTCGGTGACGTCCATCGGCGCCAGCGTCGCCGCGCCGCCGTGGCGCTGGATCTGGTCGTCCAATTCTTCCAGCGCGCCGACAGTGCGGGCGACGGCGATGACATGGTGGTCTTCGGCCAGCGCAGTGGCCATCGCGGCGCCCAGCCCGCGCGAGGCGCCGGTGACAAGAGCGGTCTTCTGGGATGCATCGCCGGACATTGCGACGGTTTCTCATTCGGGGCCGCGCGGTGCAAGCGGATGTTGACAGCGGCGGGCCAATCGGGGAACTGTCCGGGCCAACCGAACGGCAACAGAGGACCTGCCAATGACCCTGACCCATGCAGCCTTTCCGGCGATGTCGCGCCTTACCCAGGTGCTCTTGGTGCTGGCGGGCAGCGTCTTCATCGCGCTGGCCGCGCAGGTGGCGGTGCCGATGTTCCCGGTGCCGATGACCCTGCAGACGCTGGCGATCCTGATCGTCGGCCTGACCTTCGGCGCGCGGCTGGGGCTGGCGACGCTTCTGGTCTATCTGGGCGAGGGCGCGATGGGCCTGCCGGTCTTCGCCAACGGCAACGGGTCGCTGGCCTATATGATGGGCCCGACCGGCGGATTCCTGATCGGCTTTGTCGGCATGGCGTGGCTTGCCGGCCTGGCGGTCGAGAAGGGCATCGCCCGTGGCTTCGTGACGACCGCGCTGGCGGCGGTGGTCATTTCGGCGCTGCTCTACATTCCCGGCCTGATCTGGCCGGCGGCGATGCTGGGAAAAAGCGCGGCCGCGCTTTGGTCGGGCTGGATGGCGCCGTTCCTGGTGGGCGACGCCGTGAAGGCCGTGCTCGCCGCGCTGGTGGTTACCGGCGGCTGGGCCGCGCTGCGCGCCCGCGCGCGCTGACGTCGGCTTCCACCGAATGCAAAACGCCGCCCGGCAGGGCGGCGTTTTTCGTTTCCCGGACCGCGCGGCGCGGTCGGCCATGCGTCAGGAACGGGGCAGGCGCATCACTTTGACGGTGCCGCCGTTCTGCACGCGCAGCGTTTCGCCGTCGATGCCGATGACCGTCCCCACAGGGGTCTTGTCGCCGCGCGAGACGCGGATGACCGATCCGTCGCGCTTGCGCAGCAGGGCGTCCAGGGCCTCGGTCTTGCCGACGAACCCGATCAGCATCGTCGATTGCAGATCGATATCGGCCCGAACCGTGGCGACCGATTCAGCCTTGGCCATCACCGAAGGCTCGGCGGCTGCCGGTGTGTCCTTGTTCGACATATTGGTGTTCCCATTTCGCGGCCGGACACGTCACGTCCGGCGTCGCCATTCACCTAATGCTGCGAGTGCGAAAAGAAAAGATGCTGCAATGCGGCATTGGCGGATTCTTGCCGCGACGCGCTATTCGGCCGCCTTCAGGATAAAGCCCTTGCTGATCTGGTCGGCGGGCTCGACGGGGTACTCGCCGGAAAAGCAGGCATCGCAGTATTGTGGCTGAGCGGCGTTCCGGCCGCCTGCCTCACCTACCGCGCGGTACAACCCGTCCAGCGAGATGAAGCGCAGGGAATTGACCTCGAGATGGGCGCGCATCTCGTCCTCGGACATCGTCGCGGCCAGCAGCTTTTCACGCTGCGGCGTGTCCACGCCGTAAAAGCACGGCCACGCCGTAGGGGGCGAGGCGATGCGGAAATGCACCTCGGCCGCGCCGGCATCCAGGATCATTTCCTTGATCTTGCGGCTGGTGGTGCCGCGCACCACCGAATCGTCGACCAGGATCACCCGCTTGCCCTTGATCAGCGCGCGGTTCACGTTCAGCTTCAGCCGCACGCCCATGTTGCGGATCTGCTCGGTCGGCTCGATGAAGGTGCGGCCCATATACTGGTTCCGTATGATCCCCATCGCATAGGGAATGCCGCTTTCCTGGCTGAATCCGATCGCCGCGGGCGTGCCGCTGTCGGGAACCGGGCAGACAAGGTCGGCCTCCACCGGCGCCTCGCGCGCCAGTTCCACGCCGATCTGGCGGCGGGTCTCGTAGACCGAGCGGCCGCCCAGGATCGAGTCCGGGCGGCTGAAATAGACATGCTCGAAGATGCAGAACCGCGGCTTGGACGGGCGGAAGGGCTGGTGGCTGGTGACCTCGCCATCTTCGATCACCACCATCTCGCCCGGCTCGACCTCGCGCACGAATTCGGCGCCGATGATGTCCAGTGCGCAGGTTTCCGACGACAGCGCCCAGGCGCCCTCGGCCAGCCGGCCCAGCACCAGCGGCCGCACGCCCAGGGGGTCGCGCACGCCGATCAGCTTGGTGCGGGTCATCGCGACGATGGAAAACGCCCCCTCGACCCGGCGCAGCGCGTCCATCATCCGCTCGGGCACCTTGCGCTGCAGCGAACGGGCCATCAGGTGGATGATGCATTCGCTGTCCGAGGCGCTCTGGAAGATCGAGCCGCGCTCGATCAGTTCGCGCCGCAGCGCCTCGGCGTTGGTGATGTTGCCGTTGTGTGCGATCGCCGCGCCGCCCATCGAGAACTCGCCGAAGAACGGCTGCACGTCGCGGATCTGCGTTGCGCCCTTGGAGCCGGCGGTGGAATAGCGCACGTGGCCGATGGCCAGCTCGCCCGGCAGCGTCTCCATCAGGCTTTGCTTGGTGAAGTTGTCGCGGATGTATCCGAAGCGCCGGGCCGAATGGAACCCGCTCACCGGATCGTAGCTGACGATGCCGCCGGCCTCCTGCCCGCGATGCTGCAGCGCGTGCAGTCCCAGCGCCACGAAATTCGCGGCCTCCGCCATGCCGGTGACGCCGAAAACCCCGCATTCCTCGTGAAGCTTGTCGTCTTCTCCGGAGTCGCTCAGGCCATCGAAGTCGAAAGGGTGGGCGGGAGGCATCGCGCGCATTTCAGCGGGACTCCGAATCCGTCATAGGCAGCAGGTGTCCCTGACATAGTGTCTCAGAGACCAAGTGTCATCAAACGATCACAATTATTCGGCGGCGTGGATTTCATGCGCCAGTCGCCGGGCCGCACCCTGTCGCCCAGCGGCCGTCAGGCGCCGCAATCGCCGACGAGCTGCTCGTAGCGCTCCACGACCCAGCCGGGAGCGTCCTCGGGGATCTGCTCGTTGATCGAATCCTGCGCCCGTTCGAAGATCTTCGCGGTGCGGGAATTGTCGACCATCGGCACCGTTTCGTTGATCACCACCCGGTCGTAGACGACCAGCGCCACGGCCACCAGCAGGATGCCGCGCAGGACGCCGAAGAAGAAGCCCAGGCCCTGGTCCAGACCGCCCAGGGCCGAGCGCTGCACCACCGAGGAGAACAGCGGTGTGAACACCGAAACGACGACCAGAGACACCGCGAACACCGCGGCGAAGGCGGCGATGATCGACAGCTCGCAGCTGTCCTTCAGGTAGTCGCCGATGTAGGGAAGCTCCTTGACCAGCGGCTCGGCCTTCGGGGCGAAGAGAAACGCCAGGATCGCCGCCACGATCCAGCCGATGATCGCCATCGCCTCGCGCACGAAGCCGCGGGAATAGGCCAGCACCGCAGAAATGACGATGACGAACGCGACCGCGCCGTCGATGATCGTGAAACCTTCCATGTCCGCTCCTGCTCGCGCGCCTCAGCCCGCGCCGAATATCTCGCCCACCACCTGCGTCAGGTCGGCCATCTCGCGAATCGCCAGACCCATGCCTCCGCCCGTCTTGCTGCGGGCGGGTGCGATCGCCGTCGTGAAACCAAGTTTCCCGGCTTCTTTCAACCTGTTTTCGGTTTGTCCGACCGGCCTTAGGGCTCCTGATAGGCTAATCTCGCCGAAAACGACAGTATCGGCGGGCAGCGCGGTGTCTTCGCGCGCGGAAAGTAGCGCCGTGGCCACAGCCAGATCCGCGGCCGGCTCGCCGATCTTCAGCCCGCCGGCGACGTTGAGATAGACGTCGAGCCCGGCAAACGGGATGCCGCAACGCGATTCCAGCACCGCCAGGATCATCGCCAGCCGACCGCCGTCCCAGCCCACCACGGTGCGCCGCGGCTGGCTGTGCGGGGTGGGCGCGACCAGCGCCTGGAACTCCACCAGCACCGGCCGAGTCCCCTCGATCCCGGCAAATACCACGGATCCCGCGGCGGGGGCATCGCGTTCGCTCAAGAACAGCGCGGAAGGGTTTGAAACCTCTGCCAAACCGGCATCCGTCATCTCGAAGACGCCGATCTCGTCGGCGGGGCCGAAGCGGTTCTTGACCGCGCGCAGGATACGGAACTGGTGGCCGCGTTCGCCCTCGAAATACAGCACCGTGTCGACCATATGCTCGACCACGCGTGGACCGGCGATCTGGCCGTCCTTGGTCACGTGGCCGACCAGCACCACCGCGGTTCCGCGCCGCTTGGCAAAGCTGGTCAGCTCATACGCCGCAGAGCGCACCTGGGACACACTGCCGGGCGCGCTGCCGACGGTGTCCGCCCACATGGTCTGGATCGAATCGATGATCGCCAGATCGGGCTTTTCGGCCTCCAGCGTGGTCAGGATGTCGCGCAGGTTGGTCTCGGCCGCAAGCTTGACCGGCGCGTCGGCCAGACTCAGCCGCGCGGCGCGCATCTGCACCTGCGCCGTGGCTTCTTCTCCGGATATATACAGGCATTTCAAATTCTTGCGGGCGAAACTTGATGCAGCCTGCAGCAGCAGCGTCGATTTGCCGATGCCGGGGTCGCCACCGACCAGGACGGCGCTGGCCGGCACCAGGCCGCCGCCCAGAACCCGGTCGAGTTCGACGAGGCCGGAGCCGGTGCGCGGCGGCGCCTCGGCCCGTGTCGAAAGATCGGTCAGCGGCACGGCTGCGCCGCGCTGCGCGCCCAGGGTGTTCGCCGCGGGCCCGGCCGAAAGCGGCGCCTCCTCGGTGATGGTGTTCCAGGCCCCGCAGGCGTCGCACCGGCCCGACCATTTCTTGTGGGCGGCGCCGCAGGCATTGCAGACGAAGGTCGAGGCTTTGGCCATGCGCTCTTGTTGCCTATCGACCGGCGAACGGCAAGCCGAGCAGCAGCGCCGCCCCGAAGGCGGCCCCGAACAGCGGAAACAGCTTGGACCAGCGTTCCTCGAACCAGATAACGATAGCGGCGATTGCCAACAGACCGCCGCCGGCGATCCTCGCCAGAATGGGGAACTGCAGAGAGATCAGCGTCATGCCCAGCAGGATGAAAGCCGCGTGGGCAAGGTGCGCCGTGCGGGCCCGGCCACCCGACTGCGCGGCCTGCGCCACCGACCAACCCAGCGCGGTGAACACGCCCATGGCGATCAGAATGCCTGTCAGCAGGACGGGAACGGTCATGGACGCTGCCTAGGCCGAAGCGCGGCACGCGTCCAGTGGCGCTATTCGGCGGCGATACGCAATGGGTAGAGGTTATCGGGCGTCCCGGTGCGTCGGAATCCCAGCTCCCCCAGCAGGTCGCCGAATTCTTCTTCCAGCCGGTCAAGCTGCGACCGCATCACGCTTTCCTCGACCTCGACCTGCTCGGTCCAGCGGCGCAGCCGGTGCATCGCGGCGGTGGCCGCCTGGATCCGGCTCTCGAAGGCCGCGATCTCTTCCTGCCGCTGCCGCAGGAAAGCTTCGGCACGGGCAATGTTGTCGTCCGAATAGGTCTCGGCCAGTTCATGCGACGCCAGCGACATCTGCGCCGCGGCTTCCAGCACGTCCGGCTCCAGGTTGCCGAGGTCGGGATGGCGGCGCAGCCAGGCAATACGCTCCTTCACCGCGTCGAATTGCTCCGACAGGGTAAAGGCGCCTTGTCGGTCGGCGGCGTGGCAGGCGGCATAGGCCTCCATCACGTCGCTCATCGAGATTGCAAAGTCGCGATGGGTGCGCTCCAGCTG
>JAHELH010000109.1:6249-7869 GCA_024644285.1 Paracoccaceae bacterium
GGCTGGCCTGCTCTGCGCCAGCGCGCGCCGTCAGGCGCCCGGCGGTTTGCCGCCAGCCTCCTTGGCCTGCTTCGTCAGCGGCACCACGGTGGCTGCCGGGGTCTGTTCGATGGCGTAGCCGAGCTTGGGAAGGACTTCCTGCAGGTCCGCGTCGAGCCGCGCGACCTGCTTTTCGATCTCGCGCTCCTCGGCCTCGACATCGGCCAGCCAGCGCCTCAGCTCGCCGCTAGTCTGGCGTGCCAGCTCGACGGTCTCGCGAACCTGGTCCAGCTCTTCCTGACGCTGCTTGAGGAAGGTCTTGGCGCGGGCGATCTTCTGATCGGAATAGGTCCGCGCAAGGTCACGCGCAACAAAGCTCATCTGCGCCGACACTTCCAGCAGCTCCGGCTCCAGGTGGCCCAGGTCGGGATGGTCGCGCATATGCGTCAGCCGCTCGCGCATCGTGTCGAACTCGTCCGACAAGGTGAACGCGCCGGCCCGATCCGCGGTATGGGCGATGCGATAGGCGCGGGCGATGTCATCGAGATTGATCGAGAAGCGCCGGTGCGACCGTTCCAGCCGCGCCATGCGCCAATGCGCTGGCAGAAAGAAGATCAGCGTCAGGCAGAAGCCGGTGAAGACCAACTGCAGCGCCATACCGGCATAGGGCATCTCGATGCCGCCGAAACGCGCCGAGATTTCCAGCCAGGGCAAGATCCCGAAGGCGGCCAACAGACTTGCGCCAGCAGTGGCCACAGTCAGCAGCAATAGCAGCGTCAGCGCCGCGCCCTGTATGACCCGCAGAACGTGACGTCCAAAATTACGCGATTTAGAAACGGCTTGCGCCGGTACAGTAGACATTTCTCCCTCCCCCAAGGGTTAATATTACAACAATCCCACCCAATGGCCTGTGCGGCAACAAAAATCTTGAATGTTGCAAGGCTTGAAACAATCGCCGTGATTGCGGCCGATCGTCCGATGCGCGCCGGGTCGCGCCGACGCCTAGCGGACCGCCTCGATCGGCCCCTCCGCCACGCCCCGCACGAACTGGTCCAGATAGGGGTCGCCGCTGTCGTCCAGCCGCGCCACGGGCCCGGTCCACTGGATCACCCCGTCATGCAGCATCGCCACCTTGTCGGCGATGGCGCGGACCGAGCTCATGTCGTGGGTGATGGTCATCGCCGTCACCCCCATCTCAACCACAATCTCGCGGATCAACTGGTTGATAACCCCGGCCATTATCGGGTCGAGCCCCGTCGTCGGCTCGTCGAAAAAGATGATCTCGGGCTCCGCGGCGATGGCGCGCGCCAGTCCCACACGCTTTTGCATGCCGCCCGACAATTCGGCGGGAAAAAGCTCTGCCACCTCCGGTTTCAGCCCGACGCGGCGCAGCTTTTCGACCGCGATGGCATGGGCTTCGTCGCGGGGCTTCTTCAGCGACCCGCGCAACAGCCGAAAGGCCACGTTCTGCCACACGGGCAGCGAATCGAACAGCGCCCCGCCCTGGAACAGCATTCCGAATCGGGCCAGGAACGCGTCGCGTTCGGCGCGCGCCACGTCCTCGCCGTCCAGCAGGATGGTGCCGCTGTCCGGCGCGATCAGGCCCAGGATGCATTTCAGCGCCACCGACTTGCCGGTGCC
>JAHELH010000414.1 GCA_024644285.1 Paracoccaceae bacterium
TGACGGCGCCGATCCGGGGGCGGTGCTCGACGATGCCGTCGGCCTCGAGCCGGCGCAGCGCCTCGCGCACCGGGGTGCGCGACAGCGACAGCCGCTCGCCGACCTCTTCCTCGCGCAGGCGATCGCCCGGCGCGAACTGCCCGCCGCGGATCGAGGCGAGCAGCGCGTCATAGGCGGCCTCGCCGCTGGACTTGGACTGAACTTGCATTTTGTATCCGTTTGGATACAAGAGCGCTACATGGGGATTCGGCCGAAGTCAATTCCCGACGGCGTGGCTGGCGAGGAGCCGGAGGGAGATGGACACGGCACCTGACATCCTGGTCGTCGGCGGCGGCAATGCCGCGCTGTGCGCCGCGCTGTCGGCGCGCGAGACGGGCGCGCGGGTGATGCTGTTGGAAGCCGCGCCGAAACCCTATCGCGGCGGCAATTCGCGCCACACCCGGAATTTCCGCTGCATGCATGCCGGCCCGCTGGGAATGTTGACCGACACCTATGGCGAGGACGAATATTTCGACGATCTGATCAAGGTCACCGGCGGCAAGACAGACGACGCCTTGGCGCGCTTGGCGATCCGCGCCTCGGAAGGCTGCTACGGCTGGATGGAGGCGCACGGCGTGCGGTTCCAGCCGTCGCTGTCGGGCACGCTGTCGCTGTCACGCACCAATGCGTTCTTCCTCGGCGGCGGCAAGGCGCTGGTGAACGCCTATTACCGCTGCGCCGAGGAGGCCGGCATCGGCATCGCCTACGACGCCGAGGTCACGCATCTGGACTATGACGGGTCGCGGATCGGGCGGGTGGAGGCGGCGATCGGCGGTCAGCGGGTGATGTTCACGCCGAAAGCGGTGGTAGTGGCCTCGGGCGGATTCCAGGGCGATATCGACTGGCTGGCGCGGGCCTGGGGGCCGGCGGCGAGGAACTTCCTGATCCGCGGCACGCCCTACAATCGCGGGGTGGTGCTGCGGGATCTGCTGGACCAGGGGATCGAGACCGTGGGCGACCCGACCCAGTGCCACGCCGTCGCCATCGACGGGCGCGCGCCGAAATTCGACGGCGGGATCGTGACGCGGCTGGACTGCGTGCCGTTCTCGGTCGTGGTCAACAAGCGCGGGCAGCGGTTCTACGACGAGGGCGAGGATGTCTGGCCCAAGCGCTATGCGATCTGGGGGCGGCTGGTGGCGGCGCAGCCCGACCAGGTGGCCTACGCGATCATCGATGCCCGGTCGCGCGATCTGTTCATGCCGTCGGTGTTTCCGCCGGTCACCGCCGATACCATCGCCGAGCTGGCGGGAAAGCTGGGCCTGCCCGAAGCGGTGCTTGTCAAGACTGTCGAGGCCTTCAACGCGGCCTGTCGCGATGGCGATTTCCACCCGACCGAGCTGGATGGGCTGGCCACCGAAGGGCTGGAGCCGCCCAAGACGAACTGGGCGCGGCCCATCGTCGAGCCGCCGTTTCACGGCTACGAATTGCGGCCCGGCGTGACCTTCACCTATCTCGGGCTGCTGGTCGATGCCGGGGCGCAGGTGCAGGGGCCGGACGGCCCGGTCGAGAACCTGTGGGCCGCGGGCGAAATCATGGCGGGCTCGATCCTGGGGCAGGGCTATCTGGCGGGGTTCGGGATGACCATCGGCACCGTTTTCGGGCGCCTGGCGGGCGAGGGGGCCGCGGCCTATGTCAGCTGAGACAATCGCCGAGGCCCGTCGCCAGATCGAGATCTGCAACGCCTGCCGCTATTGCGAGGGCTACTGCGCTGTTTTCCCGGCGATCACCCGGCAGCGTGCCTTTGCCGATGGCGATATCACCCAGCTCGCCAATCTGTGCCACAATTGCCGGGGCTGCTATTACGCCTGCCAGTACACCGAGCCGCACGAATTCAAGCTGAACCTGCCGGGCGTGCTGGCCGAGGTGCGGCAGGAAAGCTGGAAGGACCACGCCTGGCCGCGGCAATTCGCGCGGCTCTTCGACCGGAGCGGGGTCGCGATCGCGGCGCTGGCGGTCCTGGCGACGGCGCTGATGTTCGCGCTGGCACAGGGGCTGCGTCCCGAAGACGGCGCGGGTTTCTACGCC
>JAHELH010000415.1 GCA_024644285.1 Paracoccaceae bacterium
CCCCAGGTCATCGCGGTATCGACCGGGCCGGGCTTGACGGTCAGCACGTGCACGCCCTTGCGCCCCAGCCGGTTTCTGAGGCCCGCCAGATATGTGGCGAAGCCCGCCTTGGCCGCACCGTAGACGTAGTTGCCCAGCCGTCCGCGGTCGCCGGCCACCGAGCCCACGCCGACGATGCAGCCCGCGCCGCGCGTCTCGAGCATCGGCGCCAGCATCTGCAGGAACCGCGCCGGGCCGGTGAAGCTGTCGGTCACCGTGCCGTCGATCAGCGCCGGGTCGGCGTCGATCTCGGCCTGGTCCGGCATCGAGCCCACGAAGACCGCCGCGTTCAGCGTGCCCTTCGCGGCCGCCGCGCGGTCGAGGATCGTCTGAAACGTCTCGGGCCGGCGGGCGTCGAAGGCGACCGTCTGCGCCTCCGCCGCGCCGCGCAGCCGGCAATCGGCGGCCAGGCGGTCGAGGTCGTCCATGTCGCGGCCCGCGAGCAACAGCGCGTCGCCCTGCGCCGCCAGAGCTCGGGCCAGGGCGCGCGCCATCGTCGAGGTGGCGCCGAGGATGATCCAGGTTTCGCTCATATCCCGTCCCTCAATCCCAGCCGCCGCACCAGATCGGTCGCCAGCGCGCCGTCGGGGTCGGCCTTGGCGGCCGCTTTCGCCCAGTCGGCCCATTCGGGATACATCGCTCGCACCTTGTCGCCGGAGAGTAGCGCGTCCTTGGCCAGGTAAATCCGACCGCCCGCCTTGGCGGTCAGGTCCTCCAGCGTCGCGATCAGCCGCGCGGCGGCCGGCGCGGCGCGGAAATCGACGGCCAGCGTGTAGCCCTCCATCGGAAAGCTCATATAGCCCGCGCGCCCGTCGCCCATTCGCTTGATCACCGCCAGCGGCGAGGCCAGGCCCGAGGCCGAGATCCGCGCCAGCATGTCGCGCAGGCTTTCGACCTGGTCGGGCGGCACCACGCACTGGAACTGGTAGAAACCGCGCTTGCCGTAGAGCCGGTTCCAGTCGTGGATCCGGTCGAGCGGAAAGAAGAACTCGCCGATCGGCTTGACCACCGTGCGCCCGTCCCTCGGCACGCGGCGATAATAGGCAGAGTTGAAGGCCCGCACGACGGGCGGCGACAACGCAAAGCGCGGCGCGTCCATCGGCACTGTCTTCGACGGCTTCGGCGCGGGCACCAGCCCGGCGCCGGTCTCGGCCTCTTCCAGGATGCCCCGCCCCAGCGCCTCGCCGCGCGCGGTGGCGTCGATCCAGCCCACCGAATAGGTCGCGTCGGAGCGGTCGAGAAGTGCCACGAAGGCGTCGAAATCCTCGGCCCGCTGCTCGGTCACCATCACCACATCGCCCTTGCAGCGCAAAAGCTGCAACTCGGCCGAGACGATCACCCCGGTCTGCCCCAGCCCGCCCGCCGTGGCGCGGAACAGCCGCGCGGTCTTGCCGCGCGGAGAGACCTTCTGTGCCTTGCCGCCCGCGATCAACTGCAGGCTGACGACGTGCTGGCCAAAGGATCCCGCCTGGTGGTGGTTCTTGCCGTGCACATCCATCGCGATGGCCCCGCCCACGGTGGCGAAACCGGTGCCCGGCATCACCGCCGGTAGCCAGCCGCGCGGCGCCATGACGCGGGCGATCTCGCCGATGGTCAGCCCCGCCTCGACCTCCAGCACGCCGGTGGCCTCGTCGAAGGCCAGGAACCGGTCGAGCCGGGTCATGTCGATGGCGCGCCCGCCGTCGTTCAGGCAGGCATCGCCGTAGGACCGGCAATTGCCGAAGGCCGGGGCCAGTGTCTCGGACAGGATCGTCGTCAGCGCCGAGACCCGCTCGGGCCGGGCGGTCTCTGACGTGGCGCGCAGGGCGCGGCCCCAGCCGGTGGTTTCAACCGTTTTCCAGCGCATGGCGACCTTTCATCGAGATCCGTTCGGCAAAGGGAAACACGGCAAGCCCGATACCGATGGCGAACCACAGTGTGGTGACGCGGATGATCAGCGTGGCGGGCAGCGAGGTCTCCAGCGGCACGCCTTCCAGCATCAACAGCCCGATCATCGCCGCCTCGGCCCCGCCGACCCCGCCCGG
>JAHELH010000416.1 GCA_024644285.1 Paracoccaceae bacterium
GGCCGTTCGACAAATCCGCCGGGATCACCGTGGACGACATCGCCAAGCGGCTGATCGACAACGGATTTCACGCGCCGACGATGAGCTGGCCGGTGGCCGGCACGCTGATGGTGGAGCCGACCGAAAGCGAGACCAAGGCCGAACTGGACCGTTTCTGCGACGCGATGCTGGACATCCGCCGCGAAATCGCCGCGGTGGAAAAGGGCGAGATCGACGCCGAGAACAACCCCCTGAAGCGCAGCCCGCACACGGTGGAGGACCTGATCGGCGACTGGGAGCGGCCGTACAGCCGCGAGCAGGGCTGTTACCCTGCGGGCGCGTTCCGGGTCGACAAGTACTGGCCGCCGGTCAACCGGGTCGACAACGTCTACGGCGACCGCCACCTGGTCTGCACCTGCCCGCCGCTGGAGGATTATCAGGAGGCGGCGGAGTAGCGCGCGACTACGGTTCGGGCGCGACCGCGGCCCGCGGCGCGACGTCTTCGGCCAGCGCCCCGACCCGCGCCACGTCTTCGCGCAGCGGCAGTCCGGCATCGGCATATAGCAGCGCCCGACGTGACAGCAGCCGGGCGGCCTCGGCCACGTCGCCGACGCGGTGCTCCGCCAGGTGGCGAAAGGCGATCTGCAGATGCTGCTGGATTTCGCGGTGCCCGGAACCGTCGCGCGCGATCGGGTCGAAGGCGTTTTCGAGGGCTGGATAGACGTGCATCGGACGGGCATAGACGCCCGGGGCGCGCACCTCGCCGGGTTCGACCTCTGGCGCGATCTCGCCGACCAGACCGACGATCCGGGCGATGACGTCGATCGCGGTGCGCGGGTCGTTCATGGCCGGAGACAGCGCGCGCTGCGCGATCTCGGACATCACGATCAAGCCGAATTCGAAGTCCTGCACGAAGGTGCGGGTGTCGCCAAGGATGAAGGCGTCGGCATAGGCCTTCTCGGTCTCCTCGTCCGGGTCGTCGCCGTCGTACAGCATCAGCGGCGCGCCCTCGGCGATCCAGTCGCCGGGCTGCACCAGCAGGAACGCGCGTTCGCCGCGCTTGCCGGCGCACTCGCCCAGCCCGGTGCTGTCGATATGCTGCACGAAGCCCGAGCGCGGCGCGGCGACCTCGTGCGCGTCTTCGGGGAGCGCGTCCAAGTGCGGCCATCGATGCCCGCCCAGATACGGGTTGTCGTTGCGAAATCCGATTGCGGTGCGCGCGTGTTCCTCGACCCGGCGCACGGTCTCTTCCATGCTGCCCAGCGCCGACAGGTGGTCGATCCAGCGCAGGATCGCCCCGATCACCAGCGCGATCACCAGGATCGTCATCAGGTAGACCACCGGGTAATGGCTCTGGTTCAGCAGGCCGACCTGCAGCATCACGATCGAGGCCAGCGCGAAGACGAAGGCGCCGATGAACGTCGCCAGCACGGTCTGGGTCCGCGTGTCGCTGCGCAGGATCCGGTGGGCGCGCGGCGTCACCTGGCTGGAAGCGGCAAAATGCGCGGTGACCATGATGGTCAGCGAGAAGGTGGTGACTGCCAGCATCGAATTGGCGAGGATATCCAGCAGCGAGCGCGCCTTGGCCTCGTCGATGTCGCGCAGGAAGGTCTCGGGAAGCCAGGAATTGGTCAGCGGCGGCAGGGCCAGCGACAGGATCGCCAAGACAGAAATCAGCGCCGCCCGCACCCAGAGCTTGCGCGAAACCTGCCGCGCCTTGTAGATCAGCTGCGATAGCATCGCGCCCGTTCCCCGTGATGTCTCCGACCGACAAGCTAGCCTGAGATGCGTGCCTGACCAGCGTCCGGGTCTCGCTTGACAAGAACGGGGCGATGGCACACATACCGCCAACAGTGGGGCCGTAGCTCAGTTGGGAGAGCGCGTCGTTCGCAATGACGAGGTCGTCGGTTCGATCCCGATCGGCTCCACCAGATCTCTTGATCCGCAGTTATCCGCGAGGCGTGGGACGGACCCTTTGCGATCCGCATCACGGTCCGACGCTTGCCGGAAAGGATGCGAAAAGGGGCGGGCCGGCGGGCCCGCCAGTTGGACAGGCTTGCTGCGCCCCGATCAGGC
>JAHELH010000110.1:0-5310 GCA_024644285.1 Paracoccaceae bacterium
TTTGTCGTCGCAGCGGTCGAACGGCCTGCGCGCGATGGTCGAGCGGATCCGGGCGATCGCCTCGCAGGTCGTGGCGGCCGCCTGAACGCGACCTTGCCCGGCGTTCCCGAAGACATCCATGACCTTGTCGACGAGGCGCTGCGCGACGGCGTGATCGACGTGCTAAGCGAGGTGCACGCGTTATACCCCGATCTGCCTGGCGGCCCGCCGCACCGGCCCGGCGGCTGGCTGCGCGATGCGGTGTATTTCGGCGATGCCGAAGCCGCCCTGTGGTTGATCGGCCATGGCGCGCCGCTGGACCTCGATGACGGCGACGGCTTTCCGGCACTGCACCTCGTGCTCGACCGCGCGCGGGCCGGACAGCATGACATCCTGCTTGCGCTGCTGAGGGCGGGGGCTGATCCGAACAGGCGCGGGATCAATGACTGGACGGCGCTGCACCACGCGGCGGTCCGCGACGACCGCAAGGCGATGGACATTCTGCTGCGCGCGGGGGCCGACCGCGAACTCAGAACCCGGATCGACAATTACGCGACGCCCGAGGAAGAGGCGCGGCAACTCGGCCATGCGGCCTCGGCGGATTTCCTGAGGCGCTGGACGCCGGAGGATCGCCCGCTTTAGCCCGCCGCTTGTGTCAGCGCCGTCGCGAGATCGCCGTAGCCGGTGAACCGCCGCTCAAAGGCCAATCCCAGCCGTTCGGCGCAGGCGCGGGCCTTTTCGGTCAGCGCCGGGTCATCGGTCTGTGCCTGGTAGACCAGTTTCTCGTAATGGCCGAAATAGGTGTCGCGCAGTTCCGGATGGCGGTCGAGGCCCAGCGGTTTCCACAAAAAGGCGTCGAACTGCCGGGTCAGGAAATCGGTGAGGTAGAGGGCCGTGAACTCGTCTTCCGCGCGTTTTCGGAATACGTCGTTGCCTTCAAAAAACGAATAGCAATGCGGACCTTCCAGCATCTCGACGCCGAGTTCCTTGCACAAATCGAACAATTTCCCGCCGGTCCCGCAATCCGCGTAG
Source organism: Paracoccaceae bacterium (assembly GCA_024644285.1). Classification (GTDB taxonomy): domain Bacteria; phylum Pseudomonadota; class Alphaproteobacteria; order Rhodobacterales; family Rhodobacteraceae; genus JAHELH01. Next base: position 1,012 of record JAHELH010000110.1, read on the forward strand.
GCGACGAAGATCGTCTTGTATCGCGCGCGGTGCCTCTTGACCGACTGCCGCACCGCGCCGGGGATGCGGTCGGGGTGGTTGTGCAGGATGGCGGGCAGGCACATCAGGTCCATATGCGTCCAGCCGTTGGCCCGGATCAGCGCGAGGATTTCCCGCGCCAGCGCGCCGCAGGCAAGGATGAGCACCTGCGCCTCGGGCCGCTCTGGCGCCAGCCCGTCGCGTGTCAGGGTGGCGTCGTCGGGGAGGGTCATTTCAACCGGACGGCGGTGCCGTAGGCCAGCACCTCGCTGGCGCCCTGGCTGATCGTCGAAGTCTGCAGGCGCATCGCCAGGATGGCGTCGGCGCCAAGGCCGCGCGCCTCGTCGACCATTCGGTCGATGGCCTGTTCGCGCGTGCCCGCCAGCAGCGAGGCGTATTCCCGCACCTCGCCGCCCACCAGGTTGCGCAGGCCGGCGATGATGTCGGTGCCCAGGTGCTTTGCCCGAACGGTCGAACCGCGCACCAGGCCCAGCACTTCCGTCACTTCGCGGCCCGCAACCGCGTCGGTCGTCACGATCAGCATGTCATTTCTCGATTTCGTCGTAGTGGTCGTCTTCGGCGTTGCCCAGACGATCGGCGATCACCCGCCACACGATGTAGGCGACCAGGGCGGCGGGGATCAGGGCCAGTCCGGCACCGGGGATCTGGAACGACGCCAGCAGCAGCGCGCCCAGCCAGACAGTGACGCCGGCGGCGGCGATGACGATCACCAGGATCAGGACCAGCTTGTCGAGCGGCACGGCGGCACCTCCTATGCGCAATATGCGCATCCTGGCGGACGTTGTTAAGGGCTGGTCCGCGCCGTCAGTTGGCGGCCGCCATCCGGTTGTGCTTGCGCGCCATCCATTCCTTGGCGGTTTCCACCGCCACGGCGGCGTCGCGGCAATAGGCGTCGGCGCCGATCGCGCGCCCGAACTCCTCGTTCAGCGGCGCGCCGCCCACCAGCACGATGTAGTCGTCGCGCTTGCCCTGCTCGATCAGCGCGTCGATCACCACCTTCATGTAGGGCATCGTCGTGGTCAGCAGGGCGGACATGCCCAGGATGTCGGCATCTTCGCGCTCCAGCGCCTCGAGGTATTTCTCGACCGGGTTGTTGATGCCCAGGTCGACCACCTCGAACCCGGCGCCCTCCATCATCATGCCGACGAGGTTCTTGCCGATGTCGTGGATGTCGCCCTTGACGGTGCCGACCACCATCTTGCCGACGCGCGGCGCGCCGGTTTCGGCCAGAAGCGGCTTGAGGATCGCCATGCCGCCCTTCATCGCATTGGCGGCCAGCAGCACCTCGGGCACGAACAGGATGCCGTCGCGGAAGTCGTGGCCGACAATGGTCATGCCCCCGACCAGCGCCTCGGTGAGGATGCGGTAAGGTTCCCAGCCGCGGCCCAGCAGGATGTTCACGCCTTCCTCGATCTCGGCCTTCATGCCATCGTAGAGGTCGTCGTGCATCTGCAGCACAAGTTCCTCGTCGTCGAGATCCGCGAGAATGATGTCGTCGTCTTCGTCAGCCATCGGAAAACTCCAGTGCGGCGCGGACCGGCGCCCATGTCTGGGCTTTCATCCGCGTTTTGCGCCTTGGGCACTTGATCGGTTGCGACATCGGCGCTGCCACAACCGACCTTGTTGCGCAAATGCCACGCTGCGCCAGGGCGCGCGGGCCTTGCAGGATGTTCTTCTTTCGTTCTAGTTTTGGGCCATGGCAAAGCCGCAGATCCAGCCCGTCGATAAGGACCGCCGCCGGGGGCGCGGGGCGGCGGGCAATCCCGCCAACCGGTTCGAGCCCTATGCGCGCGTGGCTGAGCATGACGGCTGGGACATCGCGGAGGATCTTCCGCCGTTGCGCACCGAGGTCTCGGTCGAGCGGCCGCGCAAGGTCATCACGCGCAACACCTCGCCCGACATCAGTTTCGACCGGTCGATCAACCCCTACCGGGGCTGCGAGCATGGCTGCATCTACTGCTTCGCGCGGCCGAGCCACGCCTATCTGGGCCTGTCGCCCGGCCTCGATTTCGAGACCAGGCTGGTGGCGCGGCCCGAGGCGCCCGCGGTGCTGGCCGCGGAGTTGCGGCGCAAGGGCTATCGTCCCGCGACCATCGCCATCGGCACCAACACCGATCCCTACCAGCCCATCGAGCGCGAGCACCGGGTGATGCGCGGCATCCTGGAGGTGCTGGCGGCGCACCGGCATCCGGTGGGGGTGGTGACCAAGGGCACGCTGATCGAGCGCGACATCGACATCCTGTCGGATCTGGCGGCGCAGGGGCTGACGCGGGTGGGGATCACCGTGACCACGCTGGATGCGGACCTGGCGCGCCGGATGGAGCCGCGGGTGCCGTCCCCGGCGCGGCGGCTGAAGACCATCGAGCGGCTGGCGGCGGCGGGCATCGAGGTGCGGATCATGGTGTCGCCGGTGGTCCCGGCGCTGACCGATCACGAGCTGGAAGCGATCCTGGCGGCGGGGCGCGACGCGGGCGCTGTGGCGGCGAGCTGGATCATGCTGCGGCTGCCCCGCGAGGTCAGCCCGCTGTTCCGCGACTGGTTGGCCGAGCATTACCCCGACCGCGCCGCGCGCGTGATGGGTCGGGTGCGCGAATTGCATGGCGGGCAGGATTACGACGCGCAATGGGGCAAGCGGCTGACGGGCGAGGGGATCTTCGCCGACCTGGTGACGCGCCGCTTCAAGATCGCCGTCCAGAGGCTTGGTATTGCACGGAAATTGCCACCGTTGCGCAGCGATCTCTTCGGCGTGCCGGCGCGCGCGGGCGATCAGCTTTCGCTGTTCTGACATCGCGCCGGACTCATCCCCGCCGGCGGCGGCGGGTGCGCTCGGGCCGGGCGGCGCCGCCGGTCTCGGTGCCGTCGGCGGGCGAGGAGAAGCCGCCGAGGGCCGCGGCGATCTGGTCGAGGGTCGGGCGCGGGCCGGGGGCGCGGGTTTCCAGCGCCTCGCGCATCTTGCGCAGATGCTCGGGCATGGTGCCGCAGCAACCGCCGATGATCGTGGCCCCGCAATCGCGGGCCAGGACCGCGTAATCGGCCATCAGGTCGGGGGTGCCGTCGTAATGGATGTGGCCATCGACGTATTTCGGAATGCCGGCATTGCCCTTGGCGATCACCGGCTGTTCCGGCCCCTGCGCCATGAAGCCCAGAACCGTGCGCAGCAAATCCGCGGCGCCGACGCCGCAATTGGCGCCGAAGGCAAGCGGTTTGTGGCCGAGCTTACCCACCAGATCGACCATCGCGGCCGAGGTCAGGCCCATCATCGTGCGGCCCGCGGTGTCGAAGCTCATCGTGCCGCACCAGGGCATGTCGGCAAGCGCCGCCGCCTCGGCCGCAGCGCGGAATTCCTCGGCCGCGCTGATGGTTTCGACCCAAAGGACATCGGCGCCGCCGGCCTTCAGCCCCTCGGCCTGTTCGTGGAACATCTCTACCGCGCGGGCATAGGTCAGCGACCCCATCGGCTCCATGATCTCGCCAGTGGGGCCCATCGAGCCGGCGACGATCACGGTGCGGCCGCTGGCATCGGCGACCTCGCGGCCGAGTTCGGCGGCGATGCGCGACAAGTCGTGCGCGCGGGCCTCGGCGCCGTGCAGCTTGAGACGCGAGGCGTTCGAGCCGAAGCTGTTGGTGAGGAAGAGGTCGGACCCGGCCTCGACCGCGCCGCGGTAGAGCGCGCGGATCTTGTCGGGCTCCGCCTCGTTCCAGAATTCGGGCGCGTCACCCGAGCCTAGCCCCATGTTGAACAGGTTGGTCCCGGTGGCGCCGTCGGCGAGGATCCAGTCGCGGGAGGCGAGCATGTCGGCGAGGGCGTTGGTCATCGGAGAAGGGATCCACGGCAAGCGGGCCGCGCGGGGCGCGCAGCCGGTCGCATTGCAGATGCCACGTCCGCGAAGTCGAGGCAAATTCATAAAGATCATAAAGATTATGAAGGGAGTTCCCTTTCGCGCGGTGCTGTGCCGCGCGCTTCGGACCGGGTGATCCGGTCGATCACGTCGATCACCCCGAGACAGAAGGCCAGACGACCGGGCGCGGCAGCGTAGAGCGGTGCCCAGCGCGGCCCGAAGCTGGACTTGAATTGCTGCAGGCCGGGGGCGCCGCTGGCCGCGTCGAGCCGCGCCGCCGCCTCGATGGCGCGGGCGATCAGCAGGTGCATCGCGCCGGGCGGGGCCGCGCCGGCATGGCACATCTGGTCCAGCGCCCATTCGGCGCGCGCCACGTGGAAGGTGGCGAAGGCCATGAGGCGGCGGTTTTCGTCATAGCAGA
>JAHELH010000110.1:5410-7804 GCA_024644285.1 Paracoccaceae bacterium
AGCAGGTGCATCGCGCCGGGCGGGGCCGCGCCGGCATGGCACATCTGGTCCAGCGCCCATTCGGCGCGCGCCACGTGGAAGGTGGCGAAGGCCATGAGGCGGCGGTTTTCGTCATAGCAGAGAAACACCCTCTGCCGGTGCAACTGCTCGGGGGCGAAGCGGCCCAGCGAGAAACCGCGGGCGCCGCCGCGGCGCCGGGCCCAGCCCTGAGCAATGCGCGTCATCTCTGCCAGCGGCAGCACCGCGCCGGCCTCTGCCGCGCGCAGACCCGCCGCCTGCGCCTTGCGCAGCGCGCGGCGCATCCGGCGGCAATCGCGGTGCCCCGGATCGTGGCGGGCCGGGTCGATCCAGGCTTCGTCCGACACGCGGAGAACCCGCCATCCCGCGCGCCGCGCCGCCGCCGCCAGGGGGGCGGGGCACTTGTAGAGAAACGGCGTGCGGTTCCGGTGGTCCGCCGCTGCTTGCGCCAGGTCCAGAAGCCGCGCCGGGGCAAGGCGATGGCACAGAGGCTCGCCCAGCACGATCACGCTTTGCCCCGCCGCCGCCGCGAGCGCCAGCGGGGCGCCGAATTCGTCGCATAAGAGGTCCAGCTCGCCCTGGCGGACAAGCTGCGCCTCGGCCCGGGGCGCGTGCCGCAGCACCGGGTCGAGTGCTGTGTCCGGTCCTGCGGGATGCAAGGCCGGCGGCGGATCGGGCGCCGCAGGGGTCGGCCGCCTTGCCCCGGCGATCAGCAGGGTCGCGGCGAGCGTGCCCGGCACCGCATAATAGACGACGCGAAAGCCGGCGATGGCGGCCAGCAATCCGGCTTCCGGCACACCTGCCAGCAGCGTAAGGCAGACGTATTCGAAGGGTCCGACGCCGCCCGGCGTCGCCCCCAGCAGGCCGGCCCCGAAGGCCAGCAGGAAGACGGCATAGAAAGTCGCGGCGGGCGGCATGTAAGCGGCGGGCAGCAAGGCGTAAAGCGCCAGCGCCGCGGCCGCGGTATCCAGCGCCACGAGCCCCAGGATCGCCGCCTGCGCCCGCAACGGCGGCAACTGGGCGCGCAGCAGGCGCTGCGGCGGCCAGAGCGATAGCGCCGCGCCGCCGAGCGCCGCGAGCAGAACCGCCAGCGCCACGACGCGCGGGACCGGGCTGGCCGCGCCGAGCCACAGCGACGCGAGCGCACCGATGACGGCGAGGCCGGCCATGAAGGACAGGGTGACCGCCATGGTCACGCGCGCCGACTGCCAGAGGCTGAGCTGCGGCAGCATGCGCCAGCGGGCGAGCGTGCCGATCAGCAGGCCGAACCCGGTGGTCTGCGCGGTGGCGATGGCGGCGATGCCGGCGCGTTGTGCCGTATCCCGCGTCACCCCGGTGTTCAGAAGCCGGTGAATCACCGCGTCGTAGCGACCGATCGCGACGAAGCTGACCAGGGTGGCGAGCGCCGCAGCGCCCCAGGACCAGGCGGGAATGTCGCGCGTGGCGGCCAGCACCCGCCCGACATCGAGCCCGGCCGCGCTGTCCCGCAGCAGCCAGATCATGAGCCCCACCAGCACTAGCGGCAGGGCCTGGCGCGCGATCAGGCCGCGCAGGACGGCCCGCGGCAATTGTCGCGGCGTGGCGGTGGACATGTCCGGCATTGGCCCCCTGAGGTACGACGCCTCGTCCTAGCCGATGCCGCCTACGGGCCTGTTAACAAATAAAATTGCGTGCAAAATGCGCAAAGGCGCGCCGGGTCTTCCCCGGCGCGCCTTGGCGTCCCGTCACAAGGCGGGTCTAGATTTCCTTCATCAGCTGCGCCTTCGCCTCGGCCATCAGCTCGGCCATCTTGGCGCGGACCGTCGCCTCGTCGGCCAGATCGCCGAGGTCGCCGGACACCTTGCGGTAGACATCCTCGTCCCCGGCTTCCTCGAAATCCGCCTTGATGACCTCTTTCGCATAGGCATCCGCCTCGTCTCCGGACTTGCCCATCAGCCCCGCGGCCCAGAGCCCTAACAGCTTGTTGCGCCGCGCCTCGGCCTTGAACTGCATCTGCGCGTCGTGGGCGAACTTGTTCTCGAACGCGTTCTCCCGTTCGTCGAATGTGGTCATGGAGCGGTCCTTCCGGCGTGAAATTCCTTCCCGTCAGATATGCCCATCCCCGGGGCGGTCCGCAACCCTGCGTCTTCTTGCGGGCTATGCGCTCTTGGCCTATAGGAGCGCAATTGCCGCCCGGATGTACACCCTGCGGCTGGATATTCCGATCGGAGACGGCATGGCGCGGCGTAAGAAGGTTTACGAAGGCAAGGCGAAGATCCTGTACGAGGGTCCCGAGCCAGGCACCTTCGTGCAGTATTTCAAGGACGATGCCACCGCGTTCAACGCCGAGAAGAAGGACGTGATCGACGGCAAGGGCGTGCTGAACAACCGGCTGTC
>JAHELH010000417.1 GCA_024644285.1 Paracoccaceae bacterium
CGGGCGTGATGTCGCCCGCCTGCAGAATCTGGAGCGCGGCCACCAGCTGCTGTTCGAAGAACCGGCCGCGGCGCCCATCGAAGGCCAGGGTCGCGAGCGCGCCGATCACGGGAATGTCGCCGCGGCGGGTGCCGTAGGCGCTTTCGAGACCCCAGATCGCGGTGACGATTTCCTTCTCGACGCCGTAGCGGGCCTCGATCCGGTCGAGCAGTTGCGCATGGGTCTGCAGCGCCGCCTGGCCGTTGCCGATCCGTTCGTCCGAGACGGCCAGGGCGAGGTAGTCCCAGATCTGCTTGGTGAACTCGGTCTGGTTGCGGTCTTTCTCGATCACGCCGGGCTGGTAGGCGGCATCGGCGAAAGCGCGGTCGAAGACGCCGGCGCGGATGCCCTGGGCGAGCGCGCGCTTGCGGAACGCCTTGATCCAGGGCGCAAAGCCGGGCGGCACCGGCACTGGGGCGGCGGCTTGGGTCTCAGGCACAGACGTCGTTCCGGGACGCGCGGCTGGGCGCAGCGACGCGTCGACCCCCGGCTGCGCAAGTCCGACGGGAACGGCCGTCCAGACGGCCAGCGCCGCCACGATCAGAAACCGCATCCTCGATGCCTCCCGTCATTGGTGACAATTCATAGTCAAATCGTTTCCGGTTCAAGAACAATCAAGGCGGGGTGCGCAGGTTCCGTCAGCGCCGCTTGCGCAGGACCTTGCGGGCGGTTTTCGCCGATTTGCGCTTGGCTTTCGCGGCCTTTCGCTTTGGCGGGGCGCCGCGTCCGCGTCGCGGACCCTGCGGTACGCCCTGTCCGCCCACCTCGACAAGTTCCAGCGTCAGGCCGCCGGTGACCGGAACGGCCTCTGCCAGGCGCACCGTCACCGGCTGGCCGATGCGCAGCTGCAGCCCCGTGTCGGACCCGGTCAGCGTTTGCGCGTCCGCGTCAAAGTGGAAGAATTCGCGCCCGATCGAGCGCACCGGGATCAGCCCGTCGGCGCCGGTTTCGTCCAGCGTGATGAAGGCGCCGAAGCGCTGGATGCCGCTGATCCGGCCGCTGAATTCGCCGCCGACGCGGTCCCTGAGATAGGCCGCGAGGTAGCGGTCGTTCGTGTCGCGCTCGGCGGCCATCGAGCGGCGCTCGGTTTCCGAGATATGTTTGGCGGTGTCCTCCAGCCTGTCGATGTCCTCGGGGCTGAGACCGTCCTTGCCCCAGCCGTGCCCGGTGATCAGGGCGCGGTGCACGATCAGGTCCGAATAGCGGCGGATCGGCGAGGTGAAATGCGCGTAGCTGCGCAGGGCCAGGCCGAAATGGCCGAAATTCTCGGGATGATAGTAGGCCTGCTGCATCGAGCGCAGGGTGGAGAGGTTCACCAGCTGGTCGAACTCGGTGCCCTCGGCCTGGGCCAGAAGCTGGTTGAGATGGCGGGTCTGCAGCACCTGGCCCTTGGCCAGGACGAAGCCCGAGGCCTGCGCCACCTCGCGCAATGCCTCCAGCCGTTCGGGGCTGGGTTCCTCGTGCACGCGGTACAGAAGCGGGCGCTCGCGGGCGAAGAGTTCCTCGGCGGCGGCGACGTTGGCCAGCACCATGAATTCCTCGATCAGCCGGTGCGCGTCGAGCCGTTCCTGCACTGCGACCGACAGGACGTTGCCCTTGTCGTCCAGCACGATCTTGCGTTCCGGCAGGTCGAGATCGAGCGGCTGGCGACTGGCGCGGGCCTGCCGCAGCGCCTCGTAGGCGGCGTAGAGCGGATCGATGACATCGGCCATCAGCGGGGCGCATTTCGCGTTCGGCGCGCCGTCGCGGGCGGCCTGGACCTCGACATAATTCAGCGAGGCGACAGAGCGCATGTAGCCGCGGGTGAAGCGGTGCTTCAGCTTGTGCCCGGCTTTGTCGAGGGTCATCTCGACGGCGATGCAGGGGCGCGGGACACCTTCGTGCAGGCTGCAGAGATCGCCGGACAGGCGGTCGGGCAGCATCGGCACGACGCGGTCGGGAAAGTAGGTGGAATTGCCGCGCCGGCGCGCCTCGCGGTCGAGCGCGCTGCCGGGCGTCACGTAGG